>JBBSHP010000541.1:0-4317 GCA_038232555.1 Bryobacterales bacterium | reverse complement strand
GCTAACGGCAACTTAGGGACGGTGCTGTGGAGCCAGGATGGACGGACCGTTACTTACTTGAACATTCCGGACGACCGCAAACAACTCAACAATATCCGCGAATTCACTCCTGATGCCAATGAAGACCGCCAGGTAGCAACGACCTCGCAATTTGTTTCGTTTGGCCGAAATGCCGATGCCAGCATGTTCGTGGGCGCGAGCGGCAGCAAAGCGTCCCCCTATGTGCTGCTGCTGGTGCGCTCGGTTAAGCGGGAACTTACTGTCTGCGAACACAAAGCGAGCGATCCGCGGCAGGTATCGCCAAGGTTTTCACTTAGCAGCCAGCGCATCTTTTTCCAATCGGACCGGCATGGGAAATGGGCTATCTACTCGATGCAGGTCGAGCGTTTTGTGGAGGAGACCGAGTGAGCTATTGCGGCTTGCGCCAGGCTGGCGACAGCAGGGCTTTCACATCCGGACGATCCAGATCGCTTTTCAATATCACACGTGCCTTGAGGTCCATTCGGTGGGGAGGAGTTTTGCCATTCAGCTTATCCACCAGCGTGCGTACAGCTTCATAACCGATGCGGTACGGATCTTGCACGATCATGGCGTCGATCGTACCGTCTTTGAGCGCCGCGACGTGGGTATCGCTAAAATCGAACGTTACCAGACGGATCTTACCGGCCAGGCCCCGTGACTGCAAGGCTTGCACAGCGCCCAGAGAGTTGGCTTCCGCCGACGCAAAAATTCCATCCAGATCCGGGTGCGCTGTCAGGATATTCTCGGCGGCAGTTCTGGATTTAGCGCGGTCCGCCATACCGAACAGGCGCGCCACTACATGGATGTCCGGAAACTCCTTTGCCATGACCTCATCAAAACCGATCTCACGATCCACGGTCGACTTTCCGCCGGGTTTGTGCATCAACATCGCGACCCGGCCTTTTCCGTGCACCAATTCAGCCAGCTTGCGCGCCGCCGTCTGACCCGCTCCGCGGTTGTCAGTAGCGACAAAGGTCACGTAGTTCTCAACTGCCAATCCCGAATCGAAGATCGTTACCGGGATGCCCGCCTGCATGGCACGTTTGACTGGGGCAACTAAGGCATTCTGATCTGTGGCCGAAATTGCGAGTGCATCGACGTGCCTGGCGACCATTGAATCGACAATCTGAATCTGACGTCCGTAATCGGTCTCTTCCTGCGGGCCATTCCATAAGACTTCAACGCCGAGATCGCGCTCCGCGGCGCGAACACCGGCATGCACGGACATGAAGAACAGATGCGAGATTGCTTTGGGAACGACGCCTATTACTCGCCTACGGTCGTGTTGGCACGCCGCGTTCAGCAAGCAGACAACGAGCAGCGCCGATTTGTGAATTGCGGTCAGAAGACCACTATATCTGAACCTATCTCGGAACCGGGTTGGTGCGCACGAACTCGTAACGTTCGATCGTAGCCGCTACGTCCGGCCCCGCGAAGCGCACCACCTTTCCGAGACAGCGGATTCGGACTCCCGTTGCGTTCGGGGCCGTAGGCAACGTGATCAGATACTCGACGGGATCTCCAGGCGAGAAGGGAGCTTCCGCTGTAAACAGCACGCCCATAGAACTCAGATTCTTGGTTTCGCCGATCTGTGATGTAGCCTGCGATCCAGCACGCACAAGTTCAAACGGCAGCTTCAGGTCGAAGCGTCGGGCTTTCCTTTGTTCTATCACTAGCCTCTAAGACTCTAAGCTGGGGACCCAGCAAGGGTCAATAGGGTTTAGTCACAACGGGGTACTAGAGACCATAGGCCCATTCGACTTACGTCCTAGGCCCACTTAGCGCGTAACAACTTTTCCTGCCTGAATCGTACTAGAAAAACGTAAATGGTTTGAATTGTACTAGGGGTACAGATCGGCCGTCTGTGCAAGAATGGGCTGTCAACTATGGCCGAGATAAGCGTCGAGCAGCAGCTCGAGAAGATGAAGCGGGACTGGGACGAACGGGCGCGCGAGAATGCGCGGTACTACGTCAACACCGCAAACCAGGACTGGACGGATCAGGATTTCTTCTTGTCCGGCGAACGCACCGTTGCGGAGGAGATCTTGACGGATATGGGCAATGTTTGTCAAGGTACAGCTCCCAAGCAGATGCGCGTCCTTGAAATCGGCTGCGGAGCCGGACGAGTAACGCGTGCGTTGGCCAAGGTGTTTGGCGAAGTTCACGCGGTGGATGTCAGTGGAGAAATGGTCAAGCTCGCGCGCGCTGCACTGGCCGATCATCCGAACGCTTTTGTGTACCAGAATAACGGTAAGGATCTCTCGGCGGTGCCGAACTCGGTATTCGACTTCGCTTTCTCAACCATCGTATTCCAGCACATTCCGAGCAGGGAGATTATCGAAACCTATGTCCGCGAGGTCCATCGCTTACTGAAGCCTGGAGCGTTGTTTAAGTTTCAGGTGCAGGGCGACAGCTCACTCCGGACACAGCCCGACGACACCTGGTTGGGCGTGCCGTTTTCAGACGCCCAAGCAGACGCAATGGCATACCGGTGCGGCTTCGATCCACGCTACCGGCATGGAGCGGGCGAGCAATATTTCTGGTTGTGGTATTTCAGACGCTAGTAAAAAGTGAAGAGCACCGCTCGCGCAATGCAGCGCGACTACCTACGATCTACTTAGGGAATCCTGTTCGGACCGGGCGTCTGGCAGGCTCTCCGGGAGTTCTGACACTTGAGGCTCAGAGCCATTCACCGCCTTGCGGGCAGCCCAGTAACCGGCCATGCGCTGCGACACCGCCCGACGTTCTTCGGCACTCATCGATTTGCGTCCCGGCGGTTTCCGGGGCCGGTCGCCGTTCCGCGATTGTCGAGCCTCGAGACTCGCGATTGCCACGTCAAGGCGCTTTTTCTCTTGGTAGAGTTCACCCAAAGCTTTCACAACATCCACCACAATTCTCCTGGGGACAGTGCACGTCCCGTGGAGCTATCTTAAACCTAAACCGCCCCGAAATGCTAGTCGAATGTTGCATCCTGCACCCGCGTGTCCCCACTATTTCTGCCCAGGCCCCGCCACCCGTTCATAGACAATACTCAGTTCCGTTCGTCCAATCTCGCGATAACTCGCGAACCATTCCCTCAGATCCGGATACTTCTCGACGGCTAGCACGGGATTCAGGAGCCCGAGCCCATCCACAATGTAAGTGGGGTGCGTGTATAGCAACTCGCGCCTGTTGTTCCGTGCCAAATCCGGAAGCGCCGGATCGGAATTGGTCAGGTGCCGATCCGCAAGTACGCCGGTCAGCGGCTGTGAATCCAGAAATCTGGTACCCGCACGCATGCGGCTGAATGCAAAGACGTCGGGCCGGTAGCCCCAAACGAGCAGCGAGCCGGTCTTATCTTTCAGAAGCCTGGCTGCAGAGGCGCTATCGTCACTCAACCGCAGGTCGCTCCATCGGTGAGCACGCTGCTGCACTAAATCGCCGGCGAGAATAACATAACGCGGACCAAAGCGCATCAGCGGAAGGATCAAGAGCAGGAGCATGACGATGCGTGGCCGTCCGAGCAGGACGTATCCACGAGACGCCATCAGGCAGATTGGCACCAGCAACAGAAAGTAGTACCGGGGGAAGAAGCGCCAGCCCGCAGCTACTCCAGCCAGCGACAAAATCAGCCAGGCCCCCATCCGCCAGGACCGTTCCTTCCACAGAAACCAAGCGGCCCCGAGTACGATCGCTGCATGGAAACCGAGCCAGTCAGCGGTTCGCACAAATCCTGTGGCGAACGAGAAGGCATGCTCCGAATAGGCGGCGCCCCACTTCCAGACTTCTTCGTAGTAGGGCCGGCCGAAACAGGCGAAAGCGGCGGCGTTGGGTAGCGTGAATCCGGCGAGGGTCCAGGGCCAGGCTCGCCAGGTCCATAGAAGGCAAATGGCCAGGACGAAGACCGCTTTCGAATTGACAAGCAAGCCCACGCCTGCCAGCAGTCCCGCTGGCAAGGCCCGTCCTCGAATCGCCAGGTAAAGCGCAGCGATATGGGGTGCAATGAGCAGCAGATCCGGAGCCAGCGCCATCACGGCGGAGGGAATCCCAAACGTCAGGAAGAAGCCGAGCAGCACCGCGGCCGCGGTTCCTTCACGCGGGCTCCACAGTTGCGTTGCCAAGACATACAGCAACACACAACAACTGAAGACGAACAGCGCTCCGGCCACTCGCAAGGGCACTCCGATCTGAGCTCCCCACAGCAGGTACAGCGCGGGAAACAAGGGTGGCTTGTCGAACCAGATATCCCGATACAGCGTCTTACCATCCAGCATTTGAATAGCTGCGGCGGTGGGGTAAGCCTCCTCTACCCAAACG
>JBBSHP010000540.1:0-4319 GCA_038232555.1 Bryobacterales bacterium | reverse complement strand
CCGCTATCAGGAACTTCTCGCGGCTCCGTCCAAAGGTGGCTATTTTAACCGAAACATCCGCAACCGCTTCCGTCATAAGCGCTTACCGGAACTGGGCGCAATAAAGTAAGTGGCATTGGGCAGGAATGCCTGCCCCACGGGACGGTTAGGTGCATTGCAACAGGACGGCGGTGATGTTGTCCGGGCCGCCGGCCTGTTTGGCAGCCTGGATAAGGCGCTGGCCTTTGGCTTCCAAAGTTATATTCTCGACAAGAGTGCCGGCCATGACGCGCGGGGGGACTACGCCATGCAGGCCGTCACTACAGAGCAGAATGAGCGTGCCTGGTCCCGGCGTCAAAATATGGGCGTCAACGCGGAGCTGCGGACTCACCCCTATGGCCATGGTGAGAACGTGACGCATAGGATGCGTCTTCAGGCTGGGCTCATCAATCCCAAGCCGGCGGCCTACCTCATTCACCCACGTCTGATCTTCCGTAACGGCGAGGAGTTCGGCGTTCTGGTACACATAGGCGCGGCTGTCGCCCACGCTCGCAATCAGCACCTCGGGCCCGCTTTCAACGGCGGCCAGTAAGGTGGTTCCCATGCCTTCGAGAGCAAGATCTGCGGCCGACGCGGCCAGGACTCTGCGATTCGCTTCTTCGAAGGCAGCAGCCAACGTAGCTGCGTCGACTTTCTCTTTGCCGTCCAGAACCTCGGATACTGTGTCGGCCGCCAGCTTGGAAGCGTGTTCTCCCGCCTGGGCGCCACCCATGCCATCCGCCAGAAGGTAGAGTCCCCGCTCGGGCACTATTAAAAAGTAATCCTCGTTATTCTGACGAACCGAACCGGGATCGGTAAGCCCATACGCTTGGAGCATTCAGTGTCCGATTATATCGTTTACGCATTTCCAACGCAGACGCGGTAAAATTTTGAGCGCATATGAAAAAGTTAACTTGGATCGTTCTAATTACTTGCCTAGCGACATTTGCCTCGGCTGAAGAGCCCGGCTTCCGTTCGCTTTTCGACGGGAAGACCCTCACCGGGTGGGATGGGGACCCACGACTTTGGAGCGTGCGCGACGGCGCGATTGTGGGCTCCACCGAAGGCGTCAGCCTCACGGACAATTCATTCTTGATCAGCAAAGCCCAGTACTCCGACTTCATTCTGCGCGCGGAGACGAAGCTGCGCAATCACAACAGCGGGATTCAATTCCGAAGCGAGGCACTGCCGAACTGGGTGGTACGCGGACTGCAAGCCGACATGGCGGAAGGAAACTGGTGGGGCTCAATTTACGACGAGAAAGGAAAACGCGGCACCATCGTGAACGGCTGGAAAGGCAAGGGAGAGACGGTGTTGCGGCCGAACGACTGGAACGACTACGAAGTGACCTGCAACGGGGACCTGATTCAAATCAAACTCAACGGACTGCTCACGGCGGAGTTGCACGACATCCCGGAATCGGCTCGCAGCGGAATCATCGCGCTGCAGCTGCACAAGGGCGTGCCGATGGAAGTACAATTTCGGAATATTCGGATTAAGGAATTGAGCAACGGCAGGCAGGCAGGAATGCCTGCCCCACGCTGAGTGCGCGCGTTGTTTGGGGGCACTTTCGATCCCATCCACAATGCTCACCTCACGGTGGCGACGGAGGCCGCGGACGTATTCGGCCTGACCGAAGTGTTATTTATCCCGGCCAAGAATCCGCCTCATAAACCGGACTCGACTACGGCAAGTTACCAGGACCGCTGGCGGATGGTAGAGCTGGCGTGCGCGGCGGATTCGCGCTTTGTGGCGTTCCGCCTGGAGGAAGGCGAAGGCCGGAGCTACTCGATCGACACGATCGAAAAGCTGTGGTCACCCGATCAGCCGCTGCTGTTCCTGATCGGAGCCGACGCTTTTGCGGAAATAGAAACCTGGCATCGCTGGAAGGATGTCGTCCGGCTGACCGATTTCATTGTGGTGACGCGGCCGGGGCACTCTTACAAAGCTCCCGCGCAAGCCAACGTGCATCGCCTGGATACGCTGGCATTGCCCTTTTCCTCGTCCGAGATCCGGAGCAAACTCATGCAAGGCGAGATCCCTGCCGAGCTGCCACGCGAGGTGGCGCAATATATCGTGGAACGCGGATTGTACGGCTGGAAAACCGTTACGGCCTGAAATTGTTCTTCAGGTAATTCAGGATGCCTTCGCGGTCTTGCGGTTTGATCTGAGCGCCCCAGTTGGTCATCTTGGTGACTTCCTTATCCCACTGGGCCGGGGTTAAGTGCTGCATCTGAACGATGTCATTGTCGTGACAAGTGAGGCAAGCCGTTTTATAACCGGGCGGCTGCTCGGCCCCGGCTGGCTGGCTGGAGGCAGGCGGCTGCTCGGTATGAGAGACGGTTACCTGTCGCGCTTGCGCCACGTTCCAGAGATAGCCGGATGGATTCCATTCCGGCTCCATAGGCTGGATGCGTCCGGCGGCATCTTTCGCCCTGGCCATGAGTGTGTACTTGCCTTCCGCAGCCTTCCAGGGATATTCAAAAAGACGCCACGCGTACTTGTCGTGATCTTTGCCGAGCTTGGCCGGCTTCCAGGTTTTGCCCGCGTCGAGCGACACATCGACAGCGGTGATGGCCGCACCATTGGACCAAGCTGCCCCGGTAATTTGGGTGGTGCCGGGCGGCCGCCAACTCTCCGCCGGGCTGCCGATTACGGATTTGACGGCGAGGTCTGTGACGGGAATCATCTGCTCAGGAGGCACGGCTGTTCCGGGCGGAACCGGTTTGGGCGGATGGCGGTAGCCCACCTTCATCCAAAAGCCTTCAAATTCGTGATCGAGGACTTCAATGCGCTTGACCCATTTGACCCAGGAATCGCCGGCCCAGCCTGAGGCAATCAGCCGCAACGGGAAGCCGTGGTCGCGAGCCAGGGGTGCGTCGTTCATTTCAAATGCGAGCAGCGTGTCGGGATCCATCGCTTTCTTGAAGGTGATGGTGCGCTGAAACTTCGGCATGGTCCCAATGGGAACATCCGCTCCATCGAAGAGGATCTCTGTAGCGGAATCCTTAATGCCCGCTCGTTGCAGCACATCGCGGAGCCGAACGCCGGTCCACTTGGCATTGCCGACACCGCCATAGCGCCACTGCATGCCGGGCACATGAGGCTCATAAAAGGCCCGCCCATTGCCGGCGCATTCGAGCACCCCCACCTGGGTGACCCGCGGAAGCTTCTTCAGGTCGTCCATCGAAAGCGTCATGGGTTTACCGACTACGCCGTCGACTTTGAGGTTCCACTCGGCGAGCTTGACGTCCGGGGAATAGTGATGCGAGCGGATAAAGAAGTGATCCAGCGGCGTAATCCAATCGCGGAATCCGGAGAGCGCCATTTCGTAATCCTGAGGCCGCGCCGAATTGACGATCAGACCTTGCGTCTTCGCCTCGGCTGCCGCAGCGCCGAAACTTTGGCGCGCATAAAAACCCGCGCCAGCCGTGAGTGCAAATAGTTTCCGTCTGGATATGTTCATGGGAAGTTTACGTTCCTGTTTTGATATTCTCCGTCCTTCAAATCAACATCGAAATCGAGTGGGACTCCCTCACGAGTCACGCGTACATGATACGTCCCGGGAGCGATGACGAAACTGGCGGGCGTGGTGTGCGACTGTGCTTCTCCATTCAGTTGCACGGTTGCACCGGGCGGAGTGGACGTGACGTTGAGGGTTCCAGTGCTCTTGACTAACTTGAGGAATTGATCGCCATCCTGAGGCAGATAAATCACGCGCGGATAGGACCGGTAACCCTCGAGTTGGGTGGTCAAGGTGTGCCGTCCGGGCGGCAGGGGCAACATACAAGGCGTTTTGCAGGCATGGGAGGCATCCCCATCGACCACGAGTGTGGCGCCGGGAGGTTCGGTTAATAATTGCACGGTGCGCTCCCCTGCGGGTGCGTCACCCGCGCGGGCATCGGGGCTGGAGGGCGGCTTGGGAGCGGGAGCAGCTTCAGAAGGCTTGGCTTTATCCGGCTCGGCGTTAGGATTCTGCGCCATCGGGCTTGGTTTATCCGGAGCTGTACTGGAAGGCTGCGGGGATGGCTGGGCCGGTGGATTTTCGGCAGATCGATCCGGCGGGTTGGATTGACTAACAGAGGCCGGATTGTTGGACAGAAATTTTTGGGCACCGATCAGCAGCAATCCAACTAATCCGATTCCAGCGAGCACCCAAGCCAAGCTCCGCAACAGCGGATTGGTTTCAGACTCGACACGGCGGCGGGGCGGCTTGGCCAGAGGAGTTGCCATGGGAAGAGCTGCGATTTCGGGAGCGGGTTGAGCATCGCCGGGCATGTTGCGGGGGCCGCCCATGGTGG
>JBBSHP010000539.1:0-4320 GCA_038232555.1 Bryobacterales bacterium | reverse complement strand
CGGAACTGTGATCGATGATCCCGCGACGGGTGATCCTCTTACGGGCGTCGGCCGTACAGCTTTCCCGAACAACAAAATACCATCGAATCGGCTCAGCCCAATCGCGCAAAAGATCCTAGCCTTTTACCCGGCACCCAACTTGGCCGGCGACGTCAACAATTACTTCGCGTCTGGAGTGCCCAAATTCAATCGCGACTACATCGATGTGAAAGTGAACTTCAACCGCAGTGAGCGCCACGCTATTTGGGCCAAGTATGGACACATGTCCGCGCTGGTAGGTAGCACTGGCATCTTTGGCGTTGCGGGCGGTCCAGCGCCGGGTGCCGATCCTGGTCTTGGAGATACCAAAATCAACAACGGCTCCATCGGTCACACCTACACCTTTACTCCCAACGTATTGATGGACGGCGTATTCGGCTATCAACGTATGGAGCAGGTTGTTAAGGGGACGGATTACGGCAAGAACTACGGGGCAGAGCTAGGGATTCCTGGCCTGAATGGCTCCGACCTAACACAGAGCGGCTTCCCGAACATCTCTATCAACAGCTACAGCGGGACCGGTGTTCCAAACTGGATGCCACTCTTCCGTACCGAGGAAAACTTTACAACCAGCCAAAACATCAGTTGGACCAAGGGCGCTCACGAGTTTCGGGTAGGTTTTGATGGCGTTCTGTACCGCATGAACCACTTTCAACCGGAACTGGGCGCTGGTCCTCGTGGCGCCATCGACTTCGCCGGTGGTCCGACCACCGGCCCCGCGAACGCCACTAATAACTTTAATGGTCTGGCTGCATTCCTGCTGGGTAATTCCAACAACGTCCAGAAGAGCCTTCAGTACATCCTGATGACACCTCGCGAATGGCAGTTTGGCGGTTTTGTTCGCGATCGTTGGCAGGTTTCGCGTAAGCTGACCGTAAACCTCGGCCTCCGCTATGAGTACTTCCCGCTGATGACGCGGGCCAACGATAAGGGGATTGAAAGGTTAGATCCTGCTACGAACCTTGTTTATTTGGGCGGTCGCGGTAATGTTCCGAAAGATGTGGGTGTGACGGTGAGCAAAAAACTGTTTGCTCCCCGCATCGGAATCGCATATCGTTTGGATGAGAAGACCGTTATCCGAACAGGCTACGGTCTCAATTATGATCCTCTCCCGTTCTCCCGGCCCTTGCGAGGATTCTACCCGCTGACCGTCAACTTTAACTTCGATGCGGCCACCTCGCTCGCGACCGTGCGCACCCTCGAGCAAGGCATCCCGCCGGTAGTCGGCCCGGATCTCTCGACTGGCATCATTCCGCTTCCGGCAGTCGCGGACATGCGAAGTCCGTATGCAGGCGAAATTCATCGGGGCTATATTCAAAGCTGGAACTTCACCATCGAACGGCGCCTGCCGCTCGACCTGGTGGCTAGCATTGCGTACGTCGGCACACAAACAACTCACCAATTCGCTGACCGCGATATCAATGCGGGCTTCCCGTTATCAGGCAACGCCGGACGTCCCTATGCCAACCAGTTTGGGCGGAAAATCGCCACCAACATGTGGGATGGCTACCTGAGCGCACACTACCACTCGCTTCAAACATCGTTGAATAAGCAGTTCTCGAAAGGCCTGCTGATCAGAGGCGCCTACACTTATTCGAAGGCGATCAACATGACCGATGACGATGGATGGGCCAGCGTGGGCTGGAACTGGGGCCCAGTTTTCTACCGGAACCGGGCTGCAGCCGGCTATGATCGCACTCACGTCTTCCAGATGGGTTGGGTCTATGAGCTGCCCGTCGGCAAGGGCAAAGCTTTTGTAAACAGCGGTCCGGCCGCTTACCTTTTGGGCAACTGGCAAGTGAACGGCATCGTCTCGGCTTACACAGGCACGCCCTTCTCGGTTAGTGCTCCCGGGAATGCCCTAAACGCCCCTGGCAATAGTCAGACTGCCGATCAGGTGAAGACTGACGTGATCCGCATCGGAGATATTGGCCCAGGTACGCGCTATTACGACCCCAGCGCCTTCAGCGCGCCCACCGATCCTGGGCGTTTCGGTTCATCGGGCCGGAACATCCTTCGCAACCCCGGAGTTTTCAATACCGACTTGAGCGTGTTCCGTACCTTCCCGATTAAGGAGCGCGTTTCGTTGGCCTTCCGGACTGAGGTTTTCAATCTGCCCAACACCTCGCATTTTGGTGGCGTGGCAAGTAACAGCGTTACGAATCCGAACTTTATGAGGATTCTGAGTTCATACGGTGAACGTCAGATCCGCTTCGGGTTGCGGTTGGGTTTCTAAATCGACGCTCAACAAATCCGTACTGCTAAACTTCAGGGCAGGCCCTAACGGGTCTGCCCTTTTTCATGCGCGTTATCGCATTCCTCTGCGCGGCTCTGGCGCTAAGCCACGCGCAATCGTCCCCTGATCCAAAAGCTTGGTATAACCGCGGGCGTCAGTACAGCCAGCTCTCGGTCCAAGCCTTTGAACAACTCCTCAAAACAGCTCCCGAATCCGGCTATGTGCTGGCTCTGTTGGGCGAAGTGAAAGCGAGGGAACACCAATACACCGCGGCTCTGTATGCTTATAACGAAGCAGCTAAAAGAATGCCTCGACTACGCGGCGTACGTTCCGGGATCGCCGACATTTATGTCGCGCTAGGCAAACCTACGGAGGCCGGCGCGGCCGAAACCGCCGAGCAGAATCTCGGGCCGCCCGATTGCGCGATAGAGAAGCTGTACTGCAATTTCACGGCAGGCCGATTTGAGGACGTCGTAAAGGAAGCAAAGCTGAAGAGGAACACCGCGGGACTGTACTGGTTGACTCGGGCCTATAACGAATTGGCGCTGCAAGCTTTTACCGAACTCGGACGATTGCCGGAATCCCGCGAGCTGCACGAATTCAAAGGACAGATGCTGCGCGACCAGGGTCAATTTCGCGAGTCCGCTCAGGAGTGGCGCGCCCTGTTGAAGCTCACCCCCGCCGATCGGTCGGCTACGCACGAACTGGCTACCTCGCTGTACCTCAGCAAAGATTATAAGAACACCCTGGCCGAGTTGCAGGCCCTCCAGAGAGCGAACCCGCAGTCGGACGATCTCAACTTCTTCGTCGGCGATGCTTTGCTTCAGACGGAGCAGGTGGAGCAAGCCGTTCCGTATCTGGAGACGGCTCTCAAACTGAATCCCAAGCTGCTGCCGGCCCATGCATCACTCGGACTCTGCTATGCACGTTTGGGCGAGCTGGCAAAATCAATTCCGCATCTCAAAGCCGCTCTCGGACTCGATAATGACGGCAGCTTACATTACCAGCTGGCGCGGGCCTATCAGGCCACCGGACAACCGGCCCTCGCAAAAGCGATGATGGAAAAATACCAAAGGCTCCACCAGCCAGCGGCCGCTACCGGTCCGGCTCAGTAACGTCCACGATTCGATTGATCGGCACCTGATCGGGGCGCTGCACCCGGCCGCTGGGCCATCGGATCTCGACATCGTTCACGGACTTGGCGTCGCCCAGACCAAAGTGCACCGGGATCAGACTCGAGGATGCATAGCTGACCGCACTCGTCATCTGATTCCACTGCTTTCCAACGCGAATGTTCGCCCCTAGGCCGTCGCGGTTGCTCCTGGTTCCCTTCAGCCGGAACGCTACCCAATTGCCGGCATTCGCCGTATTGTTCTGCCACAACTCAGCGGGTTCACCCAGCGCCGATACAACAACATCCATACGGCCGTCCCCATTGAAGTCGCCAAATGCGGCGCCACGATGAGCCTTCACCGCAGCCTTGAATTCCGAAGGCGTCTGGTCGCTAAATTTGCCTCCCACATTCGCCAACAGGCTGTTCGCTTCCTTGTAAACGTGCGGCTCGAACGCTTCAACGCGGTCGTTTACGTGGGAGTTGGCCGTGAAGAGATCCTTCCAGCCATCGTTGTTGAAATCCACCAGTCCATTACCCCAGCCGCTATGGCCGGTGCTCAGCGATCCCATCCTGCTGAGGTAAGTTGCATCGGTGAACAGACCCTTGCCCAGGTTGCGAAACAGCGGGAAAGTCTCCCCCGCCAGCGCGGTCACCGTGATGTCGGGCAGACCGTCATTATCGTAGTCCCGAAAATCCGCGCCCATGCTGGCCACCGGAGTTCCGCGATCGGTAAGCGCCACGCCGGCCAGCAGAGCGGCATTCTCGAAGGTTCCATTCCCGCGGTTGTGGAAGAGAAAATTCGGCATGTTGTCGTTGCTTACAAAGACATCCATGTAGCCGTCGCCATCATAATCCGCAAAGGCCAAGCTCATGCCGCGCCCGGCGTGTTGAGAAATTCCCGATTTTATCGAGACGTCCTCGAAGCTTCCGT
>JBBSHP010000538.1:0-4336 GCA_038232555.1 Bryobacterales bacterium | reverse complement strand
GGGTACTTCCGAACCTGGTTTCTGAAACCACTAGCCAATGGCCATCGCGGGATACCCCGCTTGGGCGCAAGTTATGGGCGGCTGAGCTTTTGATGATCTCTTCCGGGCCAATACCGTTCGCCGGTCTTTCGATCACAACGCTTTCATCTTGCCGAGCCGAGGCGTAGAAAATGCGGCGCCCATCGGGTGACCAGACCGGATTCGTGTTGAAGCCCGGTCCCAAGGTGAGGCGGGTAGTGGTCTCACGGGCCAAGTCAAACAGCCACAGGTCGGAATTCCGTCCGTCCCTGCGGGAGAAGACGATGGTCTTCTGGTCGGGGGATATTTTCGGCCCAGAGAGATCGCCTGGATCTCCGGCGAGGCCCAGCCGCTTGCCGTCCCGGTTAAACCACGTGAGTTGAGACTGAGAACCGTGCATGCGCCGAAAGGCCAGGAATCCGTTGGCCGAGACAGACCACGAAGGCCCAGGTGCTAGGGATTCGGTGACCAGACCGGCTTCACCCGTGAACTCACCTTTACCCGTGTCGAACGGACGGGCCTGGAGTTGGCCCTCCACGGTGTACATCAGCCAGCCGCCACCAGCCGGCTTGGGCACATAGGATCCCGGAGAATTGGTCGGTGCCACCAGGAGTCGATGCGTTTTGCCATCGAGAGAGCCCAGCGCGACGCCAGCTCCCTTGCTAATGCCGATATAAAGGAAGTGCCGGCCGTCCGGCAGAAAGTAAGGGTGGCGTTGCTCAGTTTCCAAGCGCGCGGCATCCAGCGCGAGAATGGGCGTTGGAGTTCCACCAGACGCGTAGACCCGTTGGATGGGCTCTCGGTCTCCGTCAAATAAGATGACGCCTTCAGAATTCCAGGTCCCGCGCACAGCGCCGCTGTTTAACGAGCAAATGAGTTGAGGCTGGCCACCGGTCACGTCGACTTTTTGAAGCGTGCCGCTGGCGGAGAAGCCGACCCAACGGCTATCAGGGGACCAGAATGGGGCATCGGCACTCTCGGTACCCGGAAGAGCGGCGGCGCTATTGGCGGCTAGCAGCCGCATCCACAGCATGCGTTTTCCGTCCTTTCCCGTGGCCAGAAACACCAAGCGGCGACCGTCTGGGGAAAGCGCGAGCTGCGCAGGACCCACGGGTCCGAATGTGGCCCCTTCTGGCGCTGAGATTTCCACCTGGAGCAGCGGCTGGTCGGGCTGTGCGGGCTTGGGCTTCAGGAACCACGTGGCTGGGATGGCGAGAGCAAGAGCGAGAACCGCCGTCGCGGCGATCCACGGCCAGGGATGCACGCGCTCGGTTTGGGGTGTGCCTTCGAGCAAGGGCCAGACGTCGCCAATATCCCTGAGCCGCCGCTTGGGATCCTTCTCCAGACACTGCGCCAGCAAGCGCCGGACTTGAACCGGGACTCCCTCCAAGTCGGGCGTCTTGGTGAGCACCGCCGCGAGCGTGTCCGAGACAGTCTCGCCGTGAAAGAGCTGCTTTCCGGTCAGCATTTCATACAGCACTACGCCGAAGGCCCAGATGTCAGCGCGCTTATCCACCGGTCTGCCGCGAGCCTGTTCCGGACTCATGTAGCCTGCCGTGCCCAGGATCATTCCCGCTCGCGTGGGGGACATCGTCAGAGTCGGCGAGTTCTTCGGGTCACCCTCCGGGCCGAGCGCCACCGCGGCCAATCCGAAATCCAGCACCTTGACCACACCATCCGGCGTGACCATGATGTTGGCCGGTTTGAGATCGCGATGGATGATTCCCTTTTCGTGCGCGGCTTCGAGCGCACTGCCGATCTGCCGCGCGTAATTCAACGCGGCGTCAAGTGGCAGCGGGCCCTTCAGAGTCTCGCCGGCCACCAACTCCATCACGATCGCCCGCTCCTCGATCCCGTAGATTTGGGCGATGTTGGGATGATTCAAGGCCGCGAGTACCTCGGCCTCCCGTTGAAAGCGCGCCATGCGCTCCGCATCGTTAGCGAAGGCATCCGGCAACACCTTCAGCGCAACATCGCGCTTCAGCTTGGTGTCCCTGGCACGGTACACCTCGCCCATCCCGCCCTGGCCTAGCGGCGCAAGGATTTCGTACGAGCCCACACGAGTTCCGGACGAGAGAGGCATAGAATGAGCTATTCTATCCCGGCACGTTGATTTATTTCTGCAGCAGCTTCGGCCAATTCACGATGACGGTGATGGGCGTGTCGATGGTGGCGGCCGTCGGCTGATTAATGAGAAAGCGCAGTCACGTCCCTAGAAACGCGGGTCCGAGAATTCAGCACAAGCGTTGCGCGGGACTTCGACTATCTTTTTGCACGCGCCGCAAAAGCGCTTCCACTCTGGCGAGCAGTTCGGCGGGTCAAGCGGCTTAGCAAGGTGATCGTCGGCTCCGAGTTTCAGGCCGACTACCCGGTCCAGCACCTGCGTCTTTGCCGTCAGCATCAGGTTCGCGATAGCAGAGCCACTCTGCCGCAGTTCGCGGCATACCTCGAATCCGCTTTCTTGGGAAGCATCACATCCAGAACCAGCAGGTCGAACTTGCCGCTCATCGCCTTCGTGAGACCCGCTTCGCCATCGGTTGCCGTTTCCACTGCATAGCCTTCTATCGCTAAAAGATCGGAGATAGTTAAGGCCAATCCGGGTTCGTCCTCGACTAATAGATGGTCTGCTCGTCCCCCAGAATTCGCGGCAGTCCGGCCACACCAGCAAGCGCCACCGTCCCTGGCCGATACCCGAACCAGGTCCCGGCGGGAACCCTGATCTTAGACGTAAGCTGCTATTTATGTTGTAGAATAATTCTTAGACCGGGGGTGGATCTTCAGCAGTAGATGGGTGCCTAGAACTGCATCGGTTGTCACGCCTGCTTTTCTGCATAAGTTCTCGTCCCGCCTTTTTGCGCTCATTTTTCCGGACGAGTGTCGCATTTGTGCCAAGCCCCTCACTGAGCTAAGCCGCGTTCCAGTTTGTCCGGCCTGCCTTGCCAAGCCGGCCCCGCTGGCTGCCGAGCACTTCTGCGCAAGTTGCCGAACTCCGTTTCTCAATTCATTTCCACTGGATGAGAATGGACGCTGTGGCCTGTGCCGGCTCGGATTGACCGGCTTCGATGGAGCCTACTCATTCGGATCGTATGAAGGCGAATTGCGCGCGCTGATCCATCTGTTCAAGTACGGGAAGGTGCAGACCCTGGCCCACCCTTTGGGAAAGTTGATGGCACAGGCGCTCCCTCGCGAGCAAGCCTTCGACCTGATCGCGCCAATGCCTCTGCATTGGTATAAACGCTGGCAGCGCGGTTTCAATCAGTCCGAGTTGCTCGCGAACGAGATTTCTCAGCGTACCGGAGTGCCGGTCCGAAAAGCGATCCGGCGGGTACGGAATACCAGTGCGCAAGCGGGTTTAACCAACGCCCGGCGGCGGGATAACGTGGAGCGTGCGTTCCTCGTCAACCCGCGGCAATCCGTGCAGGGACTGCGCGTCCTGTTGATCGACGACGTGATGACCACGGGCGCCACCGCAGGGGCGTGCGCAGCAGCATTGAAGAAAGCCGGTGCCCGCCATGTGACCCTGCTCACGCTGGCTCGCGTAGATCGCCGCTTTGTGGCCGGTGGCCGAAAAGATCACAGCAACACCTTTGCTGAATTGCCGTTTTCAGGGAGCCCTGTAGATGCCAAGTCTGGATCGCCTGCATAAGCCTGTCCTTGTTCTGAATGCGAGTTTCGAGCCGATCAATATCTGTGCCGCTCGTCGTGCCCTGGTCCTGGTATTGAAAGGCGTCGCTTCTGCCGAGGAGCATTCTTCTAACCAGGTGCATTCCTCGCGGCACACCATGCGCGTGCCATCAGTGATCCGTTTGCTGGAGTACCGCCGCATCCCGCATCAGACCCGCGCTTTGTCGCGTAAGAACATTATGATGCGCGATCGGTATAGCTGCCAGTATTGCCACCGCACGTTTTCAGCGGGCGAGCTAACGCTGGACCATGTCATCCCCCGCTCACGCGCCGGCGAGACTGCCTGGGAAAACCTGGTGGCCTGCTGCCATCCCTGTAACAATCGCAAGGGCAGCCGCACACCTGAAGAGGCTGGGATGAAACTGGCCCGCTCGCCGCGACCTTTCAGTTTGCATACCAGCCGTCATCTGATGCGCCTGCTCGCCAAGAGCGACGATCAATGGCGCAAATACTTGTTTTACGAATAGGCGTAGACGCGGCAGTTGGCGGCCCACTTTCCCCTGAGGTTTCAGCGCGGTATCCTATTGCAGTAAGATACTTGTATGCCGCCCGGTAACCCATCACCGAAGCTTACGATCGCCATAGACCCTAAGGTTCACGAAAAGATCCTTGTTGCGGCCGTCCGCGAAGGGGT
>JBBSHP010000537.1:0-4340 GCA_038232555.1 Bryobacterales bacterium | reverse complement strand
TCCACGCTTGGGATCCAGGCTCATCCCGGTCCAGTCGTTCGCGCCGCCAAGATATTTCCAGCCACCCTTGGGCCACGTGTCGTATCCGTATTCGCCCGGATGCGGGATAGTGTGGAAGGACCACTGCAATTTTCCAGAGCGGACATCGTAGGCGCGGATGTCGCCTGGGGAGGACGGTAAACTCTCGCTTACGATCGATCCCACAATCAACAAATCTTTGTAGACGATGCCTGGGGAAGTCAGCGCAACGGACATTTGTTGTGGGTCGCGTCCGAGGTCGTCGCGCAGGTCCACCCGGCCCGCAGTTCCGAACGCAAGCACCGGTTTCCCAGTCTTTGCATCCAGGGCGTACAGGAACTGCCGGGCTCCAAAGAAAATGCGTTGATCGCTACCGTGTGCCCAATACGTGAGCCCGCGGTTCCGCATTTTTCGGGTGACTGGGTTACCGTCGTTCGGATCGAACTCCCATTTGAGGCGGCCGGTCGCGGCATTGAGCGCGAACACCCTGAGCTTGGGGGTTGTTGCATACAGCACTCCGTCAACAATCAGCGGATTGCATTGCATCTCGGACCCGGGAAAAGCGTCGCCCGTCTCAAATGTCCATGCGACCTGTAAACGCTGCACGTTGGAAGCGTCGATCTGTTTCAAACGCGAGTAGCGGATATTCTCCGGACTGCCGCCATACACGGGCCATTCTTGTGCTGCGGCGCTGATTCCGGCGCACAAGCTTGAAACCCACCATAGTGCTGCGGCCGAGCTATGCTTCATTCACCCAATTTAGAACAACCTAACTTGAAACAAACTGGTGGTATGGTCTCGTGGAAGAATAAGAAGGTGAGACGTACATGAGCGCCGGCTCCGTCACAACTGAAACTCCGATTCTGCAACAGATCTCAGGGAAGGCGATCTTTCCCGTTCTGGCGGCGATTAGCTTCTGCCACCTGCTGAACGACATGATGCAGTCGCTGATTCCGGCGGTCTACCCGATCCTCAAGAATTCATTTCATCTCACCTTTGCGCAGATCGGATTGATCACCCTGACCAATCAGTTGACTGCCTCGCTGCTCCAGCCGTTCATCGGATCGTACACCGACCGCAATCCCAAGCCTTATTCACTGCCAATCGGAATGTCATTCACACTGGTGGGTCTGGTGCTCTTTTCGTTGGCAACCGATTTTCGGGTGCTCCTATTGGCCGCAGCTCTGGTGGGCATGGGGTCTTCGGTCTTTCATCCAGAGTCGTCCCGGGTGGCGCGGATGGCGTCGGGCGGACAGCACGGCCTGGCTCAGTCGATTTTCCAAGTGGGTGGAAATGCGGGCTCCGCGCTGGGTCCTTTAATGGCGGCCTTTATTGTGCTGCCGCGGGGACAAGGCAGCATTGGCTGGTTTTCATTAGCGGCGTTGCTGGCGATTCTAATCTTAATCAATATAGGGCACTGGTACAAGCGGAGAAATGTACACGCGGCGAAGTCCAAGGCACGGGTTGCGGTTCAACACTCCGGTCTAACACCCAGCAAAATCACTACGGCCTTTGTCGTGCTGATCGCTCTGATTTTTTCCAAGTATTTTTACCTGGTCAGCTTGAGCAGCTATTACACTTTCTATCTAATCGGAAAATTCCACGTCTCTGTACAAAGCGCGCAGCTCCATCTATTCGTGTTCCTTGGCGCCGTCGCGGCAGGAACGATTATTGGTGGACCGGTCGGCGATCGCATTGGTCGAAAATACGTGATCTGGTGCTCCATTCTCGGCGTGCTTCCATTCAGTTTGCTGCTGCCGTACGCGAGCCTGTTTTGGACCGGGGTTCTAAGCGTAATTATCGGCTTGATCATCGCCTCGGCCTTCTCAGCGATCCTGGTATATGCGCAGGACCTGGTGCCCGGGAAGGTCGGCATGATCTCCGGGCTTTTTTTCGGATTTGCGTTTGGGATGGGCGGGATCGGAGCCGCGCTGCTGGGAAGGTGGGCTGACGCGACCAGCATCGCGTTCGTCTATCGCGTCTGCTCGTTCCTGCCATTGATCGGCCTGTTGACCGCATTTCTGCCAGACCTTGAAAAGGCTCACAGATCTGAAGCCAGTGCGTAGCTGATTTACGGTGTGGCCCACTTGCGTTGAATGGGAATACCGAACCGGTGCATGGTGGCCTCCACATCCTTTTCGCTAAGACGCGACGCATCGAACTCGACTGTGATCTTGTCCAGACTCGCAGCCGGTTTGACGCGGATGATGCCATACCAGCTATGAACGTCCGCGACGCCCTTGGCATCGTCGTCGGTCAAAGCGCGGACCAAGTCGTATTCGAGTTGAACTTTCGTCACAGGACCTCAGGATATCATTCGGCTTTTTGCGACAGCTTCCATCGAATCTGGCTCACGATCCCGAGCCATACCTCGGCATCGTGAGCTTCCAACCGCATTCGACGGATCAGCCGCCGCACTTTCGCGTCCGTTGAATCCGAATGCACGTAGCCCGACTGCATCAGGATCTCCAGCAGAGAGCTGGTAATCCGTTCGACATCGTCTGACTTAGCTGCTGCCTTTTTATCCGCCCTAGGCACAGTAAACTTGCGCCGCAACTCGTACAAGCAGACCGCGACGGCTTGCCCCAGGTTCATCGAACTATGCTCTTCACGCGTGCCGATGCGTACCAACCAATGGCAGTAGCTCAGATCCTCGTTCGACAGGCCGAACTTCTCCGAACCGAACAGCAGAGCGGCGGGTTGCGAGGTCAGGTGCGCCGCCAGCAACGGGCCGCCATACTCGAGCCTACGCAGCGGGTGCTGCAACTCGCGATTGCCGAGCGAAGTGGTTCCGACGACCAGACTGCAATCCGAGATCGCCTCGGCGACAGTGGGAAACTCGCGCGCGCCTTGCAAAATCTCCGCAGCGTTGACCGCGGATCGTGCTTCTAGAAATGCGACTTCGTACGGGTTTACCAGCCGTAAGTGCGAGAAGCCGAAGTTGCTGATGGCGCGCGCGGCAGCCCCGATATTGAGCGGATTGCGCGGCGAGACCAGGACAATGCGGAGAAGTTCGGGATTCAAGGAGTGCCGAGCACAACCACACATGCCACTGCGCCGGGGCCGCCCAAGTTATGAACCAGCCCGAGTTCGGGGCTCTTCACTTGGCGCTTCCCAGCTTGGCCCCGGAGTTGCGTGACCACTTCATAGATCATGCGAACTCCACTCGCACCAATGGGATGGCCGAACGATTTCAGGCCGCCGCTGGTGTTCACGGGCATGTCACCCCCCAGCGCGCTGCGACCTTCGCCAATGAAATGCGCGCCGTGCCCTTTGGGGCAGAAACCAAGATCCTCGTAATTACTGATCTCGGTCCAGGTGAAGCAATCGTGTACTTCCGCCAAGTCGATCTCTTTCAATGGACTCTGAACGCCGGCCATCTTGTACGCGGCCTGGGAGGCATGCTGGGTCGCTGCGAAGCCTGTGTACTCATAGTTGGGATCGTACCAGGGCCGGCCACTTGTCACCGCGAGGCCCAAACCCTTCACCAGCACGTAATCGTCGCGAAACTCTTGGGCCATGTCTGCCCGGCAGATAATCGCCGCGGCCGCTCCATCGGTGGTCGGACAACAGTCGAATAAACCGAACGGCCAAGCGACGATGGGCGCTCTCAAGCACTGCTCCTCGTTTACCTCCATTTGGAAATGAGCTTTTGGATTGTGCGATCCGTTCTTGTGATTCTTGACCGCAACCTTGGCGAGAGCCTCCCTGCCTATGTTGAAATCGTGGAAGTACCGATTCGCAGCCATAGCGAATATTCCGGGAGCCGTCAGGCCGTCAGTTTGATAAGGGTGCTCGCCTTCCTGCGAGAGACCACGCCCGGGCCGATTCTTTAGCTTCTCAGCACCCAGCACCAGCGCGACATCATACATGCCGGATGCTACACCCATCGCCGCATTGCGGAACGCATCGGTGCCCGTGGCGCAGAAATTTTCAACGCGAGTGATGGGCTTACCGTAAAGTCGAAGTGCATCGGCAAGCGACACGGACGCTTTGCCATAACCGCCAAACGGTGAATACGTGCCCAGCCAAGCCGCGTCGATCCGGTCCGCCTGGATGCCGGCATCCGTGAAGGCAGCGGCGGCAGCATCCACCACCAAATCCTCATAGCTCTGATCGACCTGATCGCCGAACTTGGTGCAGCCCACACCGATGATTGCGACTTGATCTTTCATTGAGCCTCCTCGAACTATGTGGCGGGCGGCGCCGCCGGCCTGCACTTCCAATAGTAATGGTGGGTCTGCGCGCCTTCGCGCATGCGCCGAAGGGTGAGCTCCACCGGCATCCCGATTCGCACATCGCGCTCGTGTACGTCGGTCATC
>JBBSHP010000536.1:0-4348 GCA_038232555.1 Bryobacterales bacterium | reverse complement strand
GTTAGTGGTCGTGCTGGGCGGAGACGGCACGCTGCTATCCGCTGCGCGCGCGATTGGAGGCCGTGAGATTCCACTGTTCGCCGTGAATCTGGGCGGCCTCGGGTTCTTGACCGCCTTCACGTTAGACGAACTCTATCCCGAATTGGAGCGAGCCATTCGGGGCGAACAACGCATCGCTCCGCGCCGCATGCTGGATTGCGAAGTGGTGCGCGATGGCCGGCGCATCGCCTCCTACGAAGCGCTGAATGACGTGGTCATCACGAAATCGTCGATAGCCCGAATGATCGACCTGGAGGCCCACGTGGATTCGCACTACGTTTGCACCTACAAGGCCGATGGACTGATTGTCTCGACGCCCACCGGCTCAACCGCGTATTCATTGTCAGCCGGCGGCCCCATCATTTTCCCGTCAGTGGAGGCGCTGTGCATCACTCCGATCTGCCCGCACATGCTGACCAATCGTCCTGTGCTGGTGCCCGATACCAGCATGATTCAGATTATTTCCCGGGCGGGTGATGAAGATGGATATCTGACGATTGACGGGCAGGTGGGCCAGCCTCTGGTTCACCAGGACCGCATCCTGTGCCGCAGATCCTCGCACAGTATCAACCTGATCCGCCCACCTAGAATGCTGTTTTTCGATGTGTTGCGTGAAAAATTGAAATGGGGTGAACGATGAGACGCCTCTCCTTGACTGCCTGGATTTTTATCGGAATGGCCGTCGGTGTTGCCCTGGGAGTTGTGTTCCCCAATGTGGCAAAAGCCGAGTGGGTACCGGCGGTTGCCAATGTCTTCCTGCGGCTGATCAAGTCGATCATCGCGCCGCTCATTTTTGGAACGCTGGTCTATGGCGTAGCGGGCACTGGCAGCGTCAAAACCATGGGACGCATCGGCATCAAGTCGATTATCTACTTCGAAGTTCTGACCACCATCGCTCTGTTCATCGGCCTGGCCGCTGTCAACCTGACGCGTCCCGGAGCAGGCATGAAACTGGAAATGTCTGCCAGCGAGGCGGCGCTGCCGAACGCTTCCCCGAGCCTGACCGGAACCTTGGAGCACACGTTTCCGGCCAGTGTGATCGATGCGATGGCCAAAGGCGACGTTCTGCAGATCGTAGTGTTCTCATTCATCTTCGGCGCGGCCTGCGCCGCCATCGGAGCAAAAGCGAAGCCTGTAGTGGAGTTTGCGCACTCGCTCTCCGAGGTCATGTTCAAGTACACCGGCTACGTCATGTACCTTGCGCCTATCGGGGTGGGTGCGGCCATGGCATACGCGATCGGGAGCAAAGGTATCTTCGTTCTTTTCAATCTGGGAAAGCTGGTTTTGACCTTATACGCCGCGCTGTTCATCTTTGTGTTCGTAGTGCTCGGTGCGGTCGCGGTGCTGGCCCGGATACCGATCCGCAGATTCGTAGCCGCGGTTCGGGAACCCTGGGTGATCGCCTTCTCTACGGCTTCGAGCGAGGCCGCTCTCCCGCTAGCGCTGGAGAACATGGAGACCTTCGGCGTTCCGAAACATATTGTGGCTTTCGTGTTGCCCACCGGTTATAGCTTCAACCTGGATGGCAGCACGATGTATCTCGCGCTGGCATCGGTGTTCGTGGCGCAGGCGGCGGGTATGGAGATGCCTCTCAGCCAACAACTCCTGATGATGCTGACGTTGATGCTGACCAGTAAGGGAGTGGCCGCGGTGCCGCGCGCGTCCCTGGTGATTCTGGCAGGTACACTTGTAACGTTTCATCTGCCCGCAGCCGGGATTGCGGTGCTGCTGGGCGCTGACGCCGTGATGGACATGGCTCGAACATCGGTCAACCTGCTGGGCAACTGCATGGCTGCGGCGGTAGTGGCGCGCTGGGAGGGCGTTGACTTGAATGCCCCGGCGGAGGAGCGTCGTGTGTTGGTTGCCTAGAATTTCACCCACCGGTGTCGATTTTCGTCAGACTCATTCGTTACTGGAATGAAGGAGAACATAAAATGCCACAATTCATTCTGCTGTTACATGAAAGTCCCAATTACGCTGACGGTCTCAGCCCTGAGCAAATGCAAGCCCTCTTTGGCCGTTACCGCGATTGGGGCAAGAAGCTGCGCGATCAGGGCCGCATCGCCGCCAGTTCCAAGCTCAAGGACGGTGAGGGACGGGTGCTTCGGAAGAACGGTGCGAAGCCGGTTGTCACTGATGGCCCGTACGCCGAGAGCAAAGAGGTGATCGGCGGTTATTATGTGATCGAAGCTGACGATTACGATCACGCAGTGGAAACGGCGCGGGAGTGCCCGCACATCGATCTGGGCACAATCGAGATCCGCCAACTCGACAAGGTTTAGCGGGGTGGAGGCCGAAGATGTGGTGGATCATCTGTTCCGCCATCAGTCGGGGCGAATGGTTTCGACCCTCACCCGCATCTTCGGCCCTCGCCACGTTGGACTCGCCGAAGAAGTTGTCCAGGAAGCCTTACTCAAAGCGCTGGAGACGTGGCCGTTCGAAGGCATCCCGGAGAATCCCGGCGGTTGGCTGATGCAGGTCGCCAGAAACCGAGCTCTCGACGCGATGCGCCGTGAGAGCTCTCTACTCGGCAAGATGCCTGAAATCGAGCGGTCGTTCGCGCAAACCAACTGGACGGAGGGCACGGATTCGCTTGTCTTTGAAGACGACCAGCTGTCGATGATATTTCTGTGCTGCCATCCTGCTCTCACGCGGGAAACGCGTGTCGCGCTTACGCTCAAGACTGTGGGCGGCTTCAGCGCCGGGGAGATCGCCAGCGCCTTTCTTACTCAGGAATCCACTGTGGCGCAGCGCCTCGTCCGGGCCAAACGTCAGATTCGCGATGAATCGCTTCGCTTTGAAATGCCGGCCGGGCCAGATCTCGCGGACCGTTTAGAGTCCGTGCTCGACGTGATCTACTTGATGTTCAATGAAGGCTATTCCGCGCATTCCGGCAATCACCTGATTCGGGCGGACCTTTGTGACGAGGCCATTCGTCTGGCTCGTTTAGTAGCGGAAAAGTCCGAGTACGATCTTCCTGAAGTCCAGGCGCTGCTGGCGTTAATGCTGCTGCAGCACGCCCGTTCCCCGGCGCGGACTGATGCCGCCGGAGAGTTGTGGGTTCTCAGTGAACAGGATCGTTCCCTGTGGGACCGGCGGATGATCGAGCAAGGCCTGTTGCATCTGGGACGCTCGGCTTCTGGCCCTTCCATCACGGCTTATCATGTTGAGGCGGGGATTGCCGCGGCTCACGCGGTCGCGCCCGCTTACGCAGACACCGATTGGGCGCACATCGCCGAACTCTACGGTCAACTCTATGAGATCGCACCCACTCCCGTGGTGGCCCTGAACCGGGCAGTCGCGAGGTCCCGTCATCTTGGGGCTCGCGCGGGCATTCAGGATCTGAAGCGGATCGAATCTCACCCGTCGCTCAGCCGCTATCACCTGCTACACGCGGTCCTGGGTGAGCTCTGGCGCGAGAACGGAAACCTCCAAAAGGCCGCTTCGTACTACCGGGCTGCGCTGGAATGCGACTGCTCAGAACCCGAACGCCGGCTGTTGATGGCGCGGCTTCAAAACCTCACGCCCGCTTAAACCAGCGCGCGTCGAGCGCCGGGAGGGCGTTGACCTCAACGCCCCCGCAGAGGAGCACAAAGTGGTGCTGGCGTGATCGCTAGGCCTTCATTGCCCGGAGATTGATCCTCGCTTCCGCGATGGAGGTCAGCTTCTTGTCGGCCGCGCGCTCTTCGTCCAAGGTGGATTGAAGCAGCGCCGCGGCTGCCGAATGTCCCAACTCTTGAGCGAAGGTCCGCGCGGTACCGTACCCGGACATCTCATAGTGCTCCACGCGCTGAGCGGCTGCGATTAAGGCTGCATCCTTGACGTCGGCCTGAGCAGTGGCTTTGATCATCTCATCGCCTTCAGCCACCAAACCCTTCATCGCAGCGCACGTTTCACGTTTCGGCTGTTTACCAACGTGAGCGAACACCTGCTCCAGTCTCTTGACGTGCTGCTCAGTTTCCCGGAGGTGCGACTCGAAAGCCTGTTTCAACTCGGCCGAACTCGCTGCGGCGGCCATCTTCGGGAGGGCTTCGGTCAGCCGGTTCTCCGCGTCGTACAGATCCATGAGCTGCTGCTCAAACAGATCTTCAAATGATTTGAATTCAGTTCCAAATAGGGCCATTGTTACCTCGACCAATGGACGCCCGCAGCCCTAAACTGTTTCCCGTTCAAGTGCCTCTCTCGGATGTGGTCGGGTCGATAATGCTCTTGATTTCCTGGACACTGTTGGCCGGGAAAGCTCCCATGCGCGCGTGTTGGCGAATGAGCTCTTCGTTTGGCGCGATGTACACGCAGTACACCTTGTCTC
>JBBSHP010000535.1:0-4359 GCA_038232555.1 Bryobacterales bacterium | reverse complement strand
GACTGCGCAGCAATCGCAACAGCCTGTGCGTGGTTGCCAGACGAGTAGGTCACCACTCCACGAGACAGATCGCTCTTGGGAATAGAGAAGATGAAATTAGCAGCGCCCCGGATTTTGAAGGCACCTCCCCGCTGGAAGTTCTCGCACTTGAAGAATGCCTCACACCCAGCGCGCTCATTATAAGTTTGTGAAGTGAGCACGGGCGTTCGATGGGCAATGCGGGCAACTCGGGTCGCCGCGTGCCGCAGCTGATCGAGGTCGAACGTGTTAGCGCCCATCCGTGTTCAACACAATCACCGTATCCATAGGATCCCGTTCCGGCCCCGGAAACCGGAGCACGGTGCTGCCTCCAATCTCCTTCATCTCGACCGGCTTCCCACTCGCCAACAAGCTGGCGCTTCGAACGCCTGTCAGCTTGGGCAGCGCCAGAACATCATCCTGCCAATCGAGCACGTGCACATAGATTTTGCCGGCCTTGCGCGTGGTTACGCCCCAGGCTCTCGGAGTGATGGGACCGCCTCGGGTGCCGTACACCGAGTCGCCGTTCTTCTGCATCCATTCGCCGATCTCATGCAGACGCTGCGTGAACTCCGGTTGAATTTTGCCATTCGGCATGGGACCCACATTCAGCAGGAAGTTAGCGTTATTTCCAGCTGCCTTCACCAGGTATTGCACCAGCTGCTTCGTAGACTTGAATTTTTTGTCGCTGCTGTTGTAGCCCCACGCGATGTTGATCGTTTCGCAGGTTTCGAGCGGAAGCGAACCGATTTCCGATTTCGTGTTGAACTCGGAGTTCCGGCCGCCTGGGAGATCTTTCTCGAACATCTGAAAGTCCTCGCCTTCGAACGGCTTTAAATGATGATTGCTCCCCACCAGCGCGGCCGGCTGCAGGCTGTGGATCAAGCCGTACGTTTTGTCAAGGTGCCAGTTAGCGTTGGGCTTATCCCACATTCCATCGAACCAGATACCGCCCACCGGCCCGTAGCCGGTCAGCAGCTCGCGAAGCTGGCTGTTCATGTAGTCGAGATATTTGTCGAAATTGCCTCCCTCCGGACGTCCCGAAGCATGCCCCGTTCTGCCGAGCGGATAGTAGTCGGGATTATGCCAGTCGAGCTGCGAATAATAGAAGAATAGCTTGATCCCCTGGCGCCGGCATTCTTCGGCCAGCATCTTCAGCGGATCTTTCTTGTACGGCGTCCGGTCCACGATATCCCAGTTCCCCTGCTTGGTGCCCCACATCGCGAACCCGTCGTGGTGCTTGCTGGTGATCGTGATGTACTTCATGCCCGCGTTCTTCGCCATCGAGACCCATTCGGCGGGATTGAACTCAGTGGGGTTGAACCGGGCTGGCAGTTTCTCGTACTCGGTCACTGACATCTTGTCGTTGTTCATGATCCATTCGCCCTTTCCGAGCACACTGTAAACGCCCCAGTGGATAAACAGCCCGAATTTATTGTCCTGAAACCATTCGCGCGACTTGAGATTTTCAGGGGCCGGTTGATAGGTCTCTGCGTGCGCTGAAAGAGCAAACGTCAGAGCCACCAGTAACCAAGAATGAACACGCATCTAATAACCTGCCTTTTTGTCGACTATATTGCTTAGCGGTTGGCCTGCTTCGAACAGTTTGAAGTTTTCGATGAATAGATCCACTGCCAGTTCTACCCAACCTACGGTATGGTCGGCGCAGTGCGGTGAGAGGAGCACGTTATCGAATGAATAAAAGGGATGGCCCGGGGGTAGCGGCTCATGATCGAAAACATCCAATGCGGCGCCGCGGATGCGCTTGTTCTCCAGTGCCTGGACCAGCGCGGTCTCCACGATCACCGGACCTCGGCCCACATTGATGATCACCGCGCTGCTCTTCATGTAATTCAACTCGGGCTCGCCGATCATGCCGCGAGTCTCCGGCGTATTCGGCGCTGCAATCAAGATGAAGTCGGACACGGCCAACATGTCCTCCAACTGCTCGGGGGTGAACACGGCATCTAAGTTCGGGTCGTCTGTTGAGAGAGTGGTCCGGCGCCGGATCGCGAGCACCCGCATACCAAAAGCGCGTGCCAGCTTTGCCGTGGACTGCCCGATTTCACCGTACCCTACGATACCGAGCGTCTTACCCTCCAGCATGTCAATGTCGAATGGCGCCCACTTACCGGCTTCCTGGTTCCGCAGCATACGGCGCAGATCCTTCGCGAAGAAGAGCATCGCGCCGATCGTGAATTCAGATAGCGATCTCCGGAAGACCCCGCGCCCGTTGGTGAGCGGGACCGGACTCTCAATGAGCTCCGGCGAGAGGATGTTCTCAACTCCGGCCGAAAGGGAGTGAACCCATTTCAACTTCTTCCCTAAAGGAAAGACGCTGCGAAAAGGCTCCCCGGAAAATGCTGCGTTGACCAGCACGTCCGCCTCTGGTATGTATCGCTCCAGGTCGGCGCGATCGTTACTCATCAAAAGGTTGGTGGAGGGCGGCAGCTTCTCGGCGAAGCGCAAAGGCCCCACCGCCGGATTAGAAATGATTAAGCAGTGAATCGGATCCATGACGATACTCTAATCAGTATGACCTGGGAACCCGGCATTTACGATGCGCTGCACAGCTACGTCTCGGATTATGGAAAAAACCTGGTGGACCTGCTGGCTCCTCAACCCGGAGAGCGGATCCTGGATTTAGGCTGCGGTACCGGAACGCTGACCCACCAGATAGCTGCGGCCGGAGCCCGAGTAGTCGGTTTGGACGGCTCGACCGAGATGATCGGACAGGCCCGCCAAAACTATCCGAAGCTGGAGTTCAGGTTAGGAGACGCACGCACGTTTCGCGATCCTGAACCGTTCGACGCCGTGTTCTCGAATGCCGTCCTGCATTGGGTGCAGCCGCCGGTGGACGCAATTTTAACGGTGCGCGCAGCGCTACGGTCAGGTGGCCGATTCATCGCTGAGTTCGGCGGAAAAGGAAACATTGCGGCAGTGACCGGAGCGGCCTGCTTGAATCCCTGGTATTTCCCCAGCATCGGCGAATACGCGGCACTGCTCGAGCAGAACGGATTCGAAGTATCGAGTGCATCCCTATTTGAGAGGCCGACCAAATTGGAAGGCGAACGAGGCTTACGGGAATGGGTAGATATGTTCTACAAGCCGCGGCTCCCGGCGGATGTAATCGAGCGAATGGAAATCGAGCTGCGTCCTACACTGTTTCGGAATGGATCCTGGACGATCGATTATAAGCGTCTGCGCATAGCAGCATCCTCCGTTTGAGCAACGCTACTATGAAAGGGAATGCATCTAGCCGTGGAGGAACTGCTCCACTACACCGATGAAGAGCGGCAACGTTGGGAGAAGTGGTTTTGTGAGAATGGCGAAGATCTGCTGCGAATGCCGGTCTCCGGGGATAGGGACACGACGGTAGGAGCGCTCATCCTGCATATGTTTGGGCCGGAGCTTCGTTATGTGCAGCGTTTGCGCGGTGAGCCACTCACCGAATACCGGGGCAGGCCGTGCCATCACATCGAAGAGGTATTCGGATACGGCCTAGAGACACGGAAACAGATGCGAAGTTTCGTGCTGCAAGCCAAACCCGAGGACTGGGTGCAAGTGCACGAACTAGATATCGCGGGACGGCAATATAGCGCTTCGACTCGAAAAATCATTCTGCATACGCTACTGCATGAAGTCCGGCACTGGGCGCAGATAGCGCGGCTGATGCGCGAGCGGGGCTTCGCGCCGCCGGGCGACCACGATCTGCTTACGAGCTCCGCGCTGATTTGACGTTCCGCCAGAAGCACCTGGAATTCGGAGCGGGCGTGTTGGGTGGGCTGGCACTCGCGCTGGTTGCTCTGGCCCTTTTCTCGTGGTTGGCGCTTGAGGTACGCCGGGGTGAGACGCTGCGCTTTGACAGCGAGGTACGGTCCACTCTTCACCAGCATGCTTCACCGGCGCTCACAGCCGTTATGAAGGCGTTTACGCTGGCTGGCTCTTCGCTGCCTTCACTGCTTTTGCTCGCGACGGCGGTGTCTGCCTTCTGGCTGGCTGGCCTACGCCGTCAAGCCATCATGATGCTGATCGCGATGGCTGGTGCATTGGTCATCGAGCTCAGTCTGAAGCACGTCTTCCATCGTGCGCGGCCGGAGCCGTATTTCAATTTTCCGCTTCCCACGTCGTATAGCTTCCCCAGCGGCCATGCGCTTTCCGCAGCCTGCTTCTACGGCATGCTGGCTCTGCTGGTGGCGGCCCGGGTGCAACGGCTGAGTTACCGGCTCGCAATCTGGATGGCCTGTTCGGCGATGATCGTCATGATCGGCGTTTCGCGGATTTACTTAGGCGTCCATTACCCAAGCGATGTGACGGCGGGCTACGCCACCGCGTGTGTTT
>JBBSHP010000534.1:0-4360 GCA_038232555.1 Bryobacterales bacterium | reverse complement strand
GGTCTCATTGGCCCTTACGGTGCGCTCGTCACCGGTCTTTTCATTCTTGATAGCTACGATTGCGTTTGGGAGGATGGCGCCGCTGGAATCGCTGACCAGTCCCACAATGCGGCCCGTATCCGTTTGGGCCGATGCCAAGGATGTGAATAACACGCAACACAGGCTGGAAAATCTCTTGATTAGCCTCATCGATCTTAGTTTTCCAGGGTGATGTTACAAAGCCATCACAATTGTGTGAATTGCTTGGCAGCGAGCGCCCGCGTGGCCGGAAAGAACGCTCCCATTGGGTTTTTTGCGCTAATCTCTCAGCAGGAGCCTCTTGACCAAACGAATATTCGCCAAACTCGTTCTGGCTGTTGTCAGCGTGCTGGCGGTGGCGCTGGTCGCGATGGATTTTCTCAATTCCCAAGCCGCTGAGACAAATTACATCCGCGCACTGAACCGCGAACTGGATGATAAATGCCGCATGCTTGCCCTGCTTGCTCCCGATCAGCTTTTGCGCGACGTTCACCAGCTCTCAACTGCGGCGGGCGGTCGACTCACCATCATCGATTTCGCCGGGAAGGTGCTGGCCGATTCGGATGCTGACGCCGGGAGGATGGAAAACCATAAGACTCGTCCAGAATTCGCTTCCGCTCTGGGAGGTCAGCGAGGTACCAACGCCAGAAAGAGCGCTACGCTGGGCAGCCGTTTTCTTTACGTAGCGATTCCTTACCGGCGTGGAGCGCTGCGGCTGGCGGTTCCTATGCCCGAGATTCAGGCGCAGGTGAACGGCCTCCGCAAGCAGGTACTGCTTTCCACGCTGCTGGCCTTTATCCCAGCAGTGCTGATCGCGGCATTGTTGTCGCGCTATTACTCGCGACGCCTGGGCGTTGTGATTGATTTTGCAGAGGGGCTGGCGCGGGGCAATCTTCTGGCCCGGCTACCGACAAATTCTCGTGATGAAGTCGGCGTGCTCAGCTTGAAACTGAACGAAACCGCCGAGAACCTGCAGGGTATCTTTGCGGAGCTGCAGCGTGAGCAAGTGGAACTGAAAAAGCTAGAGCAGGTTCGAAAAGATTTTGTAATCAACGTCTCGCACGAGCTTCGGACGCCACTCGCTTCCATTCAGGGTTACACGGAGACGCTACTGGATGGGGCGCTCGAAGACCCCAATTGCAACGCGAAGTTCCTGTCGATCATTCGCCAGAATGCGGAACGGCTGGGGCGGCTGATTGCCGACATTCTAACGCTTTCGCGGATTGAATTAAGGACCCAGCAGTTCCAGTTTGGAGCTCATTCGGTGGCGGCACTGCTGCACGAAATTCTGGATTCCATGCGGCCCATGCTCGATAAGAAATCGATTCACTTTCATATCGAGGTTCCCTCCCCCGAAGTTGACGTTTTTTGCGATGCCGAGGCCGTCCATCAAATCCTCAGTGATTTAATGGATAATGCCATCAAGTACACGCCCGAAGGAGGTGCGATTTGGCTGGGGGCAGATGCCTCCGCAGAACCGAAAAAATCGATTCAGTTCTACGTCCGCGATACGGGCCTGGGGATCCCGCCAGCGGAACTGCCCCGGCTGTTCGAACGCTTCTATCGCGTAGATAAGGCGCGTTCGCGCGCTTTAGGCGGAACGGGTTTAGGTCTGGCGATCGTGAAGCATCTGGTCAGGGCGCAAGGAGGAGATGTCCTGGTGGAGAGTACTTTGAATGCTGGATCTACCTTTTCTTTCACCCTTCCCACAGCGCCAAGCTCCGACGCGCCAGCTCCCGACCAGATACCGGCTTTTCCGTCTGGCGCCTTTGTAATCGAGATGTAACACTGAAAGGCTATTCTTAATCCAATTGGCACTGCATGCACAAAAAAGTAGTTCTCATCGAAGACGACGCTGATCTCTTCCAACTTCTCAAGTACAACCTGGAGAAAGAGGGATTTATTTTTGCGGGTTCGCAGACCGGCAAAGGAGCCATTGATCTGTTCCGGCGCGAACGTCCGGACCTGATCCTACTAGACATCATGCTTCCCGATTCCGATGGTCTGGACATTTGCAGGCGATTCGATCGCATTCCGATCTCGCTAACGTTCCCGTAGTCTTTCTTACCGCTTGCGCTTCAGAGACGGACCGTATTGTCGGCCTGGAGCTGGGTGCGAATGACTACATCGTGAAGCCGTTCTTTGTTCGCGAGTTAATTGCGCGCGTGAAAAATCAACTTCGGACATTTACCGGGGTGCCGAAAATCATGCGATCCGGCGCTCTTGAGCTAGACTCCGACACCTGCAAGGTTCGGATAGATGGGTCGGAAGTGGCCTTGACCGCGACGGAGTTCCGAATGTTGCAGTTTCTGATGACCCGGCCGCGTATCGTGTTCAGCCGGGACCAGTTGCTGAACGCCGTGTGGGGCTACAACCGGGCCGTGACCGATCGAACGGTGGACGTCTATGTTCTGCGGCTTCGCCAAAAACTCGAAAGCAAATCCAACGGTGCGTCGTGGATTCGGTCTGTGCGCGGATTCGGTTATGCTTTCGACGCGGTGGACGACCAGGCGGAAAACGCAGTGAGCACAACTGAGCCGAAAGCGGTCAGTGCAGGATTTCGATCGCAAACGGAGGCGAATAGCCAGTGAAAATGAAAAAGGCCGGTAAACGGTTGGAGAAGGTTGAAGCAGTGTTGTCGGACGTGATGGAAAGGTATGCGATGACTCCGCCGCACGTGCGGGAGTTGCTCGCTTCCGCAAGAAACTCTGTCATGCTTGCCAAGGCGGCGTTACAGCAGGCTCTGGTGGAGGAGGGTAGAGAGGAAGAGCCACTCGTTGAACGGGAAACCTCTCCGCTGCAACCGTTGGCCAGCGGCAGAAAACGGGCGCGAAAGAACGCGCCCGCCGCGAAAGGTTGAGTTCGCGAAGGGTGATTAGGATCCGCGCTTAACGGCGTCCGCCACCGCTGTGTGCGGCGGTTGGCGCGCTAGCGGCGCTTGCTGCTGGCGCACTGGCAGCGCCTGCGCTGGAGCTGCCCGATTCACCGCCGCCCATTCGTCCACCGCTATACCCGCCGCGCGTTCCGCCCGCTTCACTGGCTGCGAATCCCGAGACAGAGTGATGGGGTTCGGCCGCGGCTGCAACGTTCTCTCTCCGCGTGGCCGCCGTTGCGGTTTGGAGTGAGGTGGTGTACGTGCTACCCGGATTGCGGTAGGTTCCATTCCCGTAGCCGCCTCCGTAGACGGAATTGCCGAGATAGGGGGCATACGCATATATGTTGTTCACGCTGAGTGGGCTCCAATAACTGTACCCGAACGGGCTGGATGCAAAGCCGTAACCGGGGACAAAGGTGTACATGCCGTAGTAGGGATTGAAAGCCCAGCCGCTGCCGAAGCCTCCGCCCAGCATGCTGAATCCGCCGTAGCCGTAGCCATTATCCCGGAAAGACTTGGCTGCGGATACGTTGGCCATGGCCACATAACCCGCACGCCGGTAGCTCCACCGCACCAGTTCATCATCCAGCTTGGTATCAAACTTGGACGCCATCAGTGCGCCCCCGAGCAGTGTCTCCCTACCCTTCTTCAAGGTAAGCTGGCTGCCGCCAGCGGTTGCGATTGCTTCGCCTTCATACACCCGAAGCCGGCCGGAATCGGCGTCAAAGACGTACACGCCGCTCTTGACAAGTGAAACGGAGGCATCCTTAAATATGATCGTGATGGCATTGCCCTTGACCATCGCCGCAGCCTTGTCCTTGGTCTGGTCGACGGTCTCAACCAAGGCTTCGCCCGTCAGAAGCTCGATCCTGGTATCAGTAATACGATTGGAAATCATTCTAATGGAGCTGTTCTCAGCGACTCGCAGGAAAGATCCAGGCGACAGGAGCACTTCCGCACGCCCCTCTTCGGTCCGCAGTTCGTCGCGGTTCTTCAACTCTGGGAAGTGGCCAAATTTCGGCTCTACCAGCTTGTCCGCGGCATAAACCTTGCCTTCGGCGTAATGGACAAGCCCGGAATTCACAGACAAAACCGACTGCCCAAACAGGGACCCGACGGCGAGAGTGACTGAGACCAAACTGGAGAGGCTGAGACGCATGTTCCTTTCGCTCCTGGGGACGGTTAGTCCTAATACAGCTTACCTTACTTCAGCTAATGTTGGGACGGATATCCAGGGTCCCGGGTTTCCGACAAAAAAGTGAGGGCTGGGCTGTTCGTTTTGTGCGCGATCTCGGTGCGTATGTTACACGCGAGGAGAACGAGGTGCTTATATGTTCTCGGGCCGGGGTGGGGTGTATGTCGCGGGAGTCACGGAGGCAGTGAGTGGGAGAGCGAGCGGAATGGGGATGGCGGATTGACAGCGCGGGCCGGGTTCAACTTCCCGTCCGATATGGCGGTAGGGTGCTC
>JBBSHP010000533.1:0-4364 GCA_038232555.1 Bryobacterales bacterium | reverse complement strand
TCCTCACGCGCCAGCGGTATTCGGGCAGCGAGGGGAGAGTGGATTATCCGCCTGGATAGCGATGACGAATTGGCGCCCGGCGCTCTGCGCAAAATCGAGCAGTGTGTGTCGACGATACCGGAAACAGTCGGAAGGATCGGCTTGATGTATCGTTATGCGGACGGACGGATGTCGCCGTTTCCACCACCTACGGGCGAAATCCTTTCTTACGAGGGCTTCCTCGGGTGGCTCGAGAACACGGAGCTGCACGACTGCCTCACCGTCCTGCGTCGTGACGCGCTCGACGCCGTACCCCTTCCCGACGCGCGCCTGATGGAAGTTCTGCATCACCTGGATTTCGCCAAACGGTTCGACACGCTGTGGCTCCCGGATGTCGGCCTTTTGTATCACGTGGACGCCGCAGACCGCCAGTCCAAGACATGGCCCAGCCGGGCGGAGGCCCGCGAAAACCTGGTCGAGGTCAGGCTGATTATGGAGCGGCACGGCGAAACGCTGGCGCGAGTGGCGCCGCAATTTTACCGGGTGCAACTTCGGAGGAGGATTGTGTCTCTTGCGCTGGCGGGGGATCGTGGCGGGGCTGTTCGCGAAGGCATGCGTCAGTTGAAGGCGTATCCGTTGTCGCCGCTGCATTGGGCCGCCCTCGGAGCCGTGGCGCTGGGACCGGGTGCTCTTTCCTTGGCCCTCTATTTAAAGTGGTGGCTGGTCGAGCAACGCAGAATGCGATTGTGCGTTGCTCCTGGCAGCCCAGGTTCAGAAGACTCGTGAAACGGGTTCTCATCGTACATCCTCACGTCACCCCCACTGGCGGTGGTAACGCCGTCGCGGCCTGGGCGCTGCAGGCTCTGCGCGAGGAATTCGAAGTCTCTCTGGCGACGCTCGATCCTCTCAATTTCGAAAGAATCAATCGAAGCTTTGGTACTTGCCTCCGCGAGGGCGATTTTGAAACGCTGCTTGCACCGGACCACTTTCGTTGGCTGCTTCGCTTGCTGAAGAATCCGGGTGCATTGCTCGATTGCCAACTTACGGTAAGGCTTGCCCAAAATCTGGATCGGCAACAGCGCTTTGACCTCCTGTTGAGCACCCATAACGAAGCCGACTTCGGACGGGCGCGGCATTCAATACGCAAATTTACCGGGTGCCTACATTCCGCGCACGGACCAGATCCAAAGATTCTCACACCGCATCCCAGGGATGCACGGGGCGTTCCGGGCATTCTGCTACGCCGTGGGGCGCGCTTCAAGCGAGGGCCCTCGTCTGAACCTCTTCATCGCCGATTCTCACCACATAGCCCGCCAGATTCGCAACATCTATAACGCTGATTCGGTCGTACTGTATCCCCCTGTGCCTGGTAAATTCCCCAGTGTGCGGTGGGAGGAGCGCCGCGCTGGATTCGTTGCCGTGGGACGGATCACCCCTTCGAAGCGCTGGCACTTGGCCGTCGAGATTGTCGACGGGCTCCGCCGTTTGGGCCACGAAGTCACGCTAACCGTTATCGGGCATCGCGAAGATCCGGCATACGAGGCGCAGTTATATGCCCTGGCGGGTACTCGTCCCTGGTTCCGGATGCTGCACAATCTGAATAGGGAGGAACTTACTCGCGAAATCGCGCTACACCGCTACGGCCTCCATACGATGCTCGATGAGCACTTCGGTATCGCCCCAGCGGAAATCCTCGCGGCGGGCTGTCTCCCATTCGTGCACAACTCGGGCGTCCCCGTCGAGATTGTGGGAGATCCAAATCTGACCTTCGACACGGTTGCCGAGGCAGTAGAGAAAATCGGGGCTGTCTTGCAAGACTCGAATCTGGAGATGCGCCTGCGGAAACATGCCGCTAAACAAAAGCTCAAGTTCACGTGGGAAGCTTTCTGCTCGGGGTTGCGGAACATCGTAAGAGATTTTCGCTGACGAAGTTCGCTATCGCAAGCGTGCCAGAACCTTCCCGGCAGCGACGTTCCAACTTCGTAAGCGGTAATAAACCTCGTACCCGGCGTTGCCCGCAGTCACCCAATCGGCCCCGTCCCAACCGGAGGGTTGCCATTCGCTCCAGCCGTCGTGGGGGCCCGACGATTCAGCGCAATTGTAGACCGCGCAGCCATGTGCCATTCCGGCCGAGATCAAGGTGGATTTAACAGCCAAGCCGGCGGGATAAGAAGTGATCAATACGCGGCATTGCAGGAGGAGAGCGCTCACGGATTCCGGGGGAAGAATTCCATGCGCCTGAACGGATGCGCCGCCGAGTGAGGGAGGCGTAGCTGGGTAAGGAGGTCCCACGTCGTGAACGGTTTCGAAGCCGGCGCGGCGACAGAACGCCTCGACGGATCGTAAACCATCACCGTAAACGCGGCTCTTAACCGGCGGCAGGCCGACTACGGCGGCTTGGGCGCTGCGGGTAAGGGGCCAGCTTTCCCGTGGAGGTTCGCCGAAACAGGATGGTGTCGCAATCAAGCGGCACTCACCGGTCGGATCGATGGAATGCATGGCGTGCAAAGCTGCGGAGCTGGATACCAAGCGACTTCCCGCGATGCGGCTGAGCCGGCGGATCAGATTCTTTTGCTTGGGTACCAGCCAGAAGCGAGTGGTCCACGGCGGGCCGTTCAGGTGGATTTCGTGGAAGATCGTCGTTAGGGTGAACAGGTCCTTGTCTTGTTCCAGAGCCTTGACCAGCCACTCCGGACAGCCGCGCGGGTCGAAACCGTAACCGACGTAGTGCAGCAGGACATTGGTCGCCGCAGTGGTCGCAAGCGCGGTGCGCAAGGCGTCGCCGAATACGGCTGCCGATGGCTCAAATTCCGTGACATCCGCCCGCTTCGGCCGATCCCGCCGAAAGGGCGCGAGGAAGAACGTCTCATATCCGGCCGCCGACAGTGCGCTCCCGAGTTGGTCCGCATAATCCGCCACACCACCAACATCGGGCGAAATCTCCGGCACGACTTGAATCACGCGGCGCACGCTTTGCGCTACCGAGCAGGCTCGCGCCGCTGAAAGATGGTTTCCGTGAAAAACTTTTGACCGGGTTTGTCTCGAATCAGGCCGCAGTTTGCTTTGCGAAATCGGATCACGGCGGGCAATCGTTTGCAGGTGAACTTTAGAGCCGCAACGTAGGTTCGCGCTTCCTGAAATCGCAGATGCAGCGTATGCGCCAGAAGTGGCCGGCAGAGAAGCACCAGCGCCCACAAAATCGACACACCCGTGAAATGTTTGAGGCAAATGACGGCACGATTCGATTCACTGGTTATTCGCCGCTTCTTCCGGATTTTGCCGGGAGGGGCGCCGGGCTGTTGCATCGCCATGCCGACCGCATGATAGACCTTCGCCTCGGGTTCCGACACGCACGTCCAGCCGCGCTGCCAGGCGCGCAAGAAGAAATCTACATCGTCGAATTCCATGAAGAAGCTGGTGTCCCAACCCCCTGTCTCCAGGTACATCCGGCGATGAACCAGTAGCGCTCCCGAACAGGCAAACGGCACGGGCTCTCCGCTCTTGAGCGGGAACAGGAAGTCTAAGGCTCGAGGCGGGTAACAGTTAATCGGATCGAGGAAAGCGCGGACAAACGCCGTTCCGCCGTGAATGTGCCGCGCCCCATCGTAGGACCACTGCCAAGGGTCCGCGGCACCTATTTTGCGGGGCAGCGAAATGTGGCGCGCCAGAGATGAAAGGCAATCCTGGTCCAGCCATAAGTCTTCATTGCAAAAAAATAGAAGGTCGTGCGTAGCGGCGGGAACCGCTGCGTGATAGCCTGCCACCAGGCCGGTTGCCGCTGGTTCGGACACAACCTTTACGCCAGGCACGCCGGCCAGATACTCAAGCGAGCCGTCCTTGCTCTCGCGGTCCACCACGATGATCTCCACTTCGACACCGCGTTGCGTCTGCAGGCTTTCTATCAGGCGCGGAAGGAATTTGTCTCCATTGAGATTACAGACTATCACCGAGACCTGGGCCGCACAGTCCTTTGCGGTCGTAGATCTCGAGGAAGCGGCGCTTTTGCACTTTCGCGAGCCGGACATGGATTACCAGCGTGCACGCAGGCCTAGCTGGATCTGCCGGTTCGCCGATTGAGTGGATGTTACCAGGCCCGCGCTGCCGTTCGGGGCGCCCGATTGCAGAAACACCGCCGTATTATCCAGGGGAGCCGCGAAGTTCGGATGGTTCAGGGCGTTGAACAACTCGGCCCGAAACTGCAGCGAGGCCGACTCCCTCAATTTCAAATTCCGGTACAACGCGAAGTTCAGGTTCACCAGCGAAGGGCCGGTGGCGATGTTGCGGCCCGCGTTTCCGATCCGGGTAGTGGGATTGGGAATGCCAAAGCACTCGGTGCGGATGTAGTGCAGCGGATCGCCCGTGACCGGATTGCCGGCGCAGCCTGC
>JBBSHP010000532.1:0-4371 GCA_038232555.1 Bryobacterales bacterium | reverse complement strand
TAGCCGTCACGGAACAAAAAGTAAAAAGTCTCGGAATCACTACGCAGGACACCCGCAAGATCTTAGCTCAACTTGTAGCTGCGCACATCGACCTCAGTAAAGCTTCGGAGTTGGCGAGAGCGGCTCAGGACTTGGGTCGCGTATCTGGCCTGAACTCCTCTGAGACGTTTGAGCGCATGACGCACGCCATAGTCACTCAGCAGCCAGAAATGCTCCGAACGTTGGGGTTGAACGTAAACCTGCAACGTGAGTTTGAGCGTGTTGCCCAGAAGACCAACAGAGCCGCTGATTCTCTTTCCGAATTCGAAAAACGTCAAATCACTACTAATGCCGTATTGCAGGCCGCAACTGCCTACACGGGTGTTTACGCTAAATCACAGGAGACGGCGGGCGGAAAGATATTATCTTTTGATCGCTATATCAAGGAAGCAAAAAACACTCTTGGAAACCAGTTTCTCCCGACACTGAGTGCGACTGTAAGCCTTTTGGAATGGACAGGGAAAAACGGCGAAGCTGCGGTAGGCGGGTTCAAAGGGTTGCTCGGAATATTAGGACCTGTAGGGGCTGGTCTGGTTACCATCAATGACGGACTCCTCCTCTACAATGAACTCTTCGGCAAAGAAAAGAAGTCTGATTTTGGAAGCGTCGCGATCGACAAATTAAACGAGGGCAACGAGGCCCAAAAGCGGCAACAGCAAGAGCTTGCGGACCAGCAGATTATCAAGGCCCAGCAGATCAAGGAGAAGCTGAAGGAGCAATCCCTCCAGACCGACGAACGGGCCTCTCAGTTCCGGCAAGAGTCGCTTGCGGCCGAGCTGGGCGGGGTCGCGCGCGTTGCGCGTGAGCGTACGAAGCTGATTCAAGAATCCTCTAAACTGATCTTCGACGGACAGCGCTACGACGCGACAATTTCCGCGAAGGCGCTAGCCGATATCAACTCCGGTACTCAAGCGCGCATCCGAGCGGAAAACCGAAAGACAGACGAAGCAACCCGGAAGCTCCAGCGAGATAATATCGACGCACGTTACCGCGACGAACAAAAGAATCTCCAGGCGCGTGAACAGGTCGAGAACGACAGCTTGAGTTCGCTTGAAGCGCGTGAACTGCTGGGTAGACGGCAGACTGAGGACTTCCGGCTATCCCTGCACAAAGAGACGCTGCGGCAGATTACGGCGATTGACCAGGTAGTGATTGAGTCGGACTTGAAAGAAGAGATCCGCAAGTATTCCGAGGTCGAACGCTTGGCTGGAACGTCTTCGGCCAGAATCGGTGCCCACGTGGAAGCTTTGCGGGCGAGCGCGGCTGAGAAACAGAAGCAATCCGCTATTGGTCTCACTGATGCCGTCGCCCACGCTGACGCGGAACTGAACATTGCGAGACAGGCGCGTGCGCGCGAGTATGCAGACCGCCAGAAGGAATACGCCTTTGAAACTGAGTCTCAGCGACTGGCTTTTGGTCGCACGATTATCGACGCTGAGAAGAACGCGCAGCTCGACAGCCTGCAGTTGATCCAGGCGCAGACGCTGGAATCCAAGCTTGCTGTTGGGGCGTCACGGTTGAAGATCGATACAGATGCAATAGAACGCATCGAGAAACTTGAGCTTAACGCTATCGACCGGCGCACGACTCACGATATTGAGCAGGCTGCTGAGGCGGCGATCCGGCGCGGCGATTCGCTGGAGCAGTCCATAACCGAAGGTTTGCAGATTGAAGCTCGGGCCCAGCAGGAACGGAAGCAACTGGGCATTTCAGCCGATATCGCGATAGCCGATGCCGGCCGCAAAACGGCAATTGAGAACGCCAAGCTCGTAGTGGATCACAACCGGACCATCTTCGAAGGCCTGAAGTCTGAGTTTGACCGTTTATTTGACGCGGCCACGGACCGGAGCAAGAGCTTCACACAGGAACTCGGGAGTTTACTGAAAGGCGTGCTTCGAACGGCTGCCCGGGATGCCGTCACCGGCCCTCTCGCTGCGAACGTCACGAGCCTTATCACTGGCCAGAAGGTCGCTATTCAGAGGGAATCCGAAGGCGCCGGACCGCTCGGTAAGCTCCAATCTCTGTTCGGATACGGGCGAAAGATCGAAGTCGGCGGCACAGAGACGGCGATTCAGCATGTCACGGCGGGCAACGCGCTCCGAGTGATCGTCACCAATCCAGTTCAGCAGCGAGCGCAAGAGCAGGGCGGCTCCTTCAACTTTTCGACGATTCTAAACCGCGTAGGCGGACCTACAGCGGTGCTAGCGAGCCTCTTGGCGGGATTGCCGGCAGCTGCCGCACCCGGAACGCGTCTTGTGGAAGCCGCGAGCACGGCAACTCAAGCGGCCAAGCCGCGTGAACTGATACCGCAGGTAACCTCCACGTTCAAGCCTGAGACGGCCACGGGCGGGCTAGGGCGCATCCCTGGCATTGCTCCTGGCCTTGGGGCCATCATTGCCGCAGCAAGCGCGGCTACAGGATTTTCCAGCAAAGCTAGTTCTGTTCCTGCGGGAGTGATCGACAGCACGATCCGGTACGCGGGCGGAGGTTCTCAGAGCTTTAGTGGTGGCGTTCCCGGCTCATTCCAGCAGCTTGCTGGCATCGTGGGCGGACCGGGCGGTACCTCAGGCTTCGCGGGGCCGGTGAATCAGTCTGGCCTCGGCGGCGGCGGTACAGCAACGGGCGGACCATCGGGAGGCTTCGGGGGGATCGTCAGCGGCGCGAAGGGGCAACTCAGCAGCCTCGGTCAGCTCTTCGGAATCCAGGGCGGTGGTGTATTCAGCAATCCAGGTGGTGGAGTGTTCGCCGGCGGTGGACTTGGCTCAAAGTTGGGTTCAATCGGCCACAGCACAGGAACGGCGCTGATCGGGGCCGGGTTGGCTTACGACGGCCTGAGGCGCGGTGGGATCGCCGGTCTTGCGGAGACCACTGCTGGTGGCGCTGCAATTGGGTTCAAGTTTGGCGGAGGTGTGGGAGCACTCATTGGTGCTGGTATCGGAGCGGCTGCTGGTACGGTGCGACTGTTCGTGAAGGGCTTTGCTGAGCAGACACGGGAGCAAATCAAGCAAGCGTACGGGATCGACGTCAGGGATCGCGGAGTATTAAACCAAATCGTTGCGCAGATCAAGCAAAATTATGGCGGGAGTATTTCTCTCGGTATCAGCAGTCCGCAGATTCGGGATTTTATTGAGTTGTACGCGCTCAACACGAAGCAGAATTTCGGATTGCAGGACAAGCCGCGAAACATCAACCTGACCGACGTAGGCGGATCTCTCTCCCAGTCGGCAAGCTATCAGAACGGCATTAGCTACGGGTTAGCAGGAGGTACAGTGCCGATCAGTGGACAAGTTGATCGGACTGTCGCGAGGCCGGCCGCAATCAACGTCGTGGTGCACAATAACACGAGCATCTCAGGCGAAGACGTGGGGGCACTGCTCGAAGGCCGGCAGATTCAGACGATCAACAATAATCCGCGCATTGTTCAACAGGCCGCCGTTGCTGCGAGTCAAACTAATTCGAATCGACAGTCGCAGGCCAGGCTTGGACTTTCGCCATTTGCGTTGACCTCGTGATCTGTAGTGCAGGGCTGGCTCAGTCCGATGGCGATCGGCGGGTAAATGGGAAGGAATTAACCTCGACCTCAGTCTCTTCGCGGCGGTCGCCTGCGCTTCCAGGCCCGCATCAGCTTCCAAGCGGTCACCAGTTCCTGAACAGCAGAAGCTCTCGGGAGTACATCCGTATCCATGCGGCAATCCTCATGGGCTCTTCGATAAGCTTCCTGCACATGGTGCGGGCTGAGCAGTGACATGCGGCGGTGCAGTTCCTTTAGCTCGGCCGGAGTCAGCGGCTTATCAAACTCGGACGGATCTGGCCGGTACGCCACGAGGGATAGAGTAGCATCTTCGCCTAATGTTCGCCTAAAAAGAGAGGGAAAACATACCCGCACTGCCGTTATATACCAGAACCGCCCGCGAGAGGACGTCGCGCCCAATCAAGCTAATCAGTGGCTTTTGATTCATTACCGTCTGGCCGGTTAAGTCACAGCCCAAAACCTCGGAGAGGTCAAAACCAGGCAATGGAGTACCGGGAAATGTAAACCGCACTGGAAAAGTCGATTGCGTCTTCGGGCCTCCTGCGGTTCCCACGTTCCGTAATCCAACAGGATTTATTCCTAAGCGTGCAAGGATGTTGACGTCGATGGCCGTGATCGTGGCGCCCGTATCTAGCAATGCTAGTCCATCTACTGGATTGGGCTTCGGCACTTGGCAAGAGTGACCCAGTAGTGCTCGGTTGAAGTAACCCAGGTGAAGAACGGAACTGGGAATGTGAGTAGATGCAGAAGCCATCATCATCCGCGCCGAGGGCGTGCGTTGGAGGAGGTGGATGGTCAAG
>JBBSHP010000531.1:0-4379 GCA_038232555.1 Bryobacterales bacterium | reverse complement strand
CACAGAAGCTGGTGTTCAATCGAACCGTCGCGTTGCGGGACACCTTGGCCAAAATTGAAAAAAAGCCTGTGGAGCAGAAAGCGCGGTGATCATCCTCGGACTCGGTGGACTGATTAATGAACCGGCCTGCACGGTTCTAAAAGATGGCGAGTTGGCAGCGGCTGTCGAGCAGAAGAAAGTAGCCCGGCACTACCAGCCAGGGGAGCTTCCCACGGAGGCGATCCAGATGGCGCTGGCGCTTTCAGGTGCGGCTCCGGACCAGGTGGATTGCGTCGCCGTGGTGCGGCCGTTGGCAGCCGGGAGCGAGGCGCATAGCCATCTGGCTTTGCGGGCGCTGTTCCCAAAGAGCGAGTTGATTCTGGTGGAACATCATGCCGCTCATGCGGCTTCCGCCTATTTCGCATCCTCGTTCGAGGATGCCACCGTTCTCACCCTGGACCGTATCGGCGATTTCCGGTGTGGAGCGCGCTGGCGCGGTGAAGGCAACGTATTGCGGCTGGAGCGCGAGCTGTACTATCCGGATTCGCTCGGCGATGTTTACGGCCGCGTGACGGAGTTGCTCGGCTTCAAAGCGAACGCGGACGAACACAAGATCCAATGGCTATCGACCTCGGGCCATGGCGAGCCCGACCGTAAATTGGAGCGGTTGTTCACGGAAATCCTTGGAACTCAGAATGGAGCCTGGCCGAGAATCGATCGCAGCTTCTTCGATTCAGGCCGGATGAGCATGGGCGGCTTCAGCGGCAAATTTTTCGAACGGCTAGGCCTGGAAGAAGCCGCACCGATTCCCCCATCGGAGCGTGCGGCCATCGCGGCGGGCCTGCAGCGCGCGATTGCCGCGGCTGTGATCGGGATGGCGGGCGATGCAACAAACCTTTGCCTGGCAGGTGGGCTAGGATTGAATGCGCTCCTGGTGAGCGCACTGGAGCGATCCAGGAACGTCTTTGTTCAGCCCGTCGCCGGCAACGCCGGGACAGCCCTGGGCGGTGTGCTGCACGCGTGGCATTCCACTTACCAACAGACCCGGCGCGCTGCACTGACAGACCTGGCCTTGGGGCCGAGCTACTCCGCGGAGGACATCAAAAAGGTGCTGGAGAACTGCAAGCTGCGGTTCCGGTACCTGCTGACCACCGATGAGCTGATGGCCCAAGCCGTCGCGCAGATCAACGATCAGAAGATCATAGCCTGGATGCAGGGACGAATGGAGTTCGGACCGCGCGCCCTGGGAAATCGCAGTATTCTCGCTTCCCCTTTGAATCCGTACTCGACCGAAAACCTCAATCGATTTATCAAGCATCGCGAGTCGTTCCGGAAGTTTGCAGCATCTGTGCCGGCGGAGCTAGCCAGTGAGTACTTCGAAGTCGGGCCGAACGCACGCTTTCTGGCTACCGTGGGATGCGTGAGACCGCCGCATCGGAAGACCTTTGAGAGTGCCACGCTAGATGGCGATCTGATTCGCATTCACACGGTGGATGCGGCCGTAAATCCGCTCTATCATCGCCTGCTGCTTGAGGCGGGCAAAGCCACTGGCTTGCCTGTCCTTTACAACACCAGTTTCAACTTGTTCGGAGATCCTCTGGTATGTACGCCGCGGGATGCGGTGCGAAGCTTCTATTCATCTGGCATCGACGCTCTGTTTGCCGGCAATTTCCTGGTCGAGAAGTAAAGATCCCTATAGCAATCGGGAGTCTCACTTCCCATCAATACGAAGCACAGTGCTCAACATTTGCGAGAATTGACGTTTGTCGAAACTCACTCCCAATCAGGTTCGCGGATTCTGGGCCGCCTGGGCCGGTTGGGCCTTGGACGGCATGGACTCCTTCATCTATGCGCTGGTGCTGGTACCGGCGCTTCGCGATCTGTTACCCCGGTCCGGCATAGCAGCGGACTCCGCCCAGGTGGGCTACTATGGCGGGCTCCTGTTCGCCGCTTTCCTGGTTGGCTGGGGATGCGCGTTCCTGTGGGGGCCCGTGGCGGACCGCTTCGGCCGCGTACGCACTCTCACCCTCACCATCGTTTGTTATTCGCTCTTCACTTTTCTCGGATGCGTGGCGCAGAACGTGTGGCAACTTGCGCTGTTCCGGCTCCTGGCCGGGGTCGGCATTGGCGGCGAGTGGACTCTGGGAGGCATCTTCGTTGCAGAAGAGTGGCCCGAGGACCGCCGCCAGCGCGGCGCCGCTTATATGCATACCGGTTATTACTTCGGAACGTTTCTGGCCGCGATTGTCAATTACACGATCGGCGCGAAGTATGGCTGGCGCGCGGCATTTGCGGTCGGGGGCGCTCCGGCACTCCTGATCGCTTTCATACGATATGGAGTCGTGGAACCGGACCGCTGGCGCGTACGCATGGAGCATCTGGGATCCCGATGGACAGCCCAGCGTTCTTTTCTCGCACTCTTCTCATCAGAGTACCGGCGCCGCACCATTGTGAATTCGAGCCTCCTGCTGGTGTCAATGGTTGGGCTGTGGGCCGGATCGGTGTACGTGCCGTCGTCCATTACTTATCTCGCCGTCAAGGCTGGATACAGCGCCGCGGACTCGGCCCGCCTGGCTTCTTATGGAACGCTGCTCCTATCGATCGGGACGATCCTGGGATGTTTGCTGGTCCCGATACTGGCTGAAGCAGCTGGGCCGCCGCGGCGCGCTGGGATTTTATTTCGTGCTCATGTTCGTGTTCATTGCGGTGGGATTCGGCTACGTTTTTTACCTCCCTGATAATCTGATCTGGTTTACGGCGTGTCTGTTTTTCCTGGGCGTGGGTGGCGCTAATTTCGCCATGTACACGCTTTGGCTACCGGAGCAGTACCGGACCGAATGCCGCGGGAGCGCCTTTGCCTTTGCTACTTCGTTCGGACGCTTTATAGCGGCTGGGATCACGTTTCTAGTCGGCGCCGGGGTGGCGCATTTTCATACTATCGGGATGCCCGTCGCGCTCACCTCAATCGCTTTCATCGGTGGCTTGCTTCTGCTTCCGTTCGCTGAAGAGACGAAAGGCAAACCGCTGCCCGCTTAAAAACCATGACCCTCACCGATCTGTTCGATCTGTCTTTGCAGGGCCGCCGCGAATCGGTGGCGCTTGAATTCGCGGGCCAGCACTACACCTTCGGAACAATCGACGAGCGTAGCAATCGGGCTGCGCAGCTCCTGCTTGAACGTGGCTTCCAGCCAGGCGACCGGCTCTGCGTCTATCTCGCGAACTCCGTCGAGATGATCGACCTCTTTCTCGCTTGTGTGAAGCTGGGCGTCATCTTCGTACCGATCAACATCCTTTACCGCGGGCGTGAGATCAGCCACATCCTCTCCGACGCCGAACCGAAAGCCGTGGTCTCCGACAGCCCCCTGGATATGTTCATGGGAATGGAGACGCCGGTTCCGATCTGGTCGCGCGATGAGATCACGCGGGCTGTGCGGGAGCTTCCTCCCGAGCGACCGCGCGTTGCCCTAGACGGCGATTCGCCCGCGGGGATCATCTATACATCGGGCACCACAGGCGTTTCCAAGGGTGCAGTCCTCACTCATAACAACTTCGCAGCGAATGCGATCAACCTGCTCACGTGCTGGCAGATCACCAGTTCGGACCGCCTCCTGCTCGGTCTTCCGCTATTCCACGTCCATGGTCTCGGGAACGGAATTCATGGCTGGCTGATGAGCGGCTGCCGCATGCGGCTGCTCGAACGCTTCGAGCACCAAACCGCTGCACAGGAGTTCCTCGACTTTCGGCCAACTCTGTTCTTCGGCGTGCCTACCATCTACGTGCGGCTGCTCGATGTAGCAGCCGGGACCGCCCGCGAAATTGGGCGCACGATGCGGCTATTCGTGTCGGGTTCCGCCCCGCTGCCCGCGCAAGTCCTGGAGGAGTTCCGAACGCTGTTCGGCCATACCATTCTGGAGCGTTACGGCATGAGCGAAACGCTGATGAACATCAGCAATCCGTATGCGGGGGAGCGGCGTCCCGGCAGCGTCGGCTTGCCACTTCCCGGAGTTTCCGTCCGTTTGCTCAAGCCCGATGGCAGCCCTGCGGGCGTCGGCCAAATAGGCGAGCTCTACCTGCGCGGGCCCAACGTGTTCCCAGGCTACTGGAAGCGGGAAGAGGCGACTCAGGCAGCCTTTGTCGACGGCTACTTTAAGACCGGCGATCTCGCAGTTCTCGAAGCGGACGGGTATTACACGCTCTCGGGGCGCAAGAGCGATCTGGTTATCTCCGGCGGCTTCAACATCTATCCGCGCGAAATTGAAGAGGCTGGATATCCGCTTGACTCAGGTAGGCGCAGTAGATAAAATGCGGCGAGATGGAAGAGTACCCGCGGAACCTTACGGAGTTGGAGGCCAACTTTTCTACGGAAGAAAACTGCAGGGCCTATCTCGCGAGGTTGCGCT
>JBBSHP010000530.1:0-4385 GCA_038232555.1 Bryobacterales bacterium | reverse complement strand
TGTTTGGTTCAATTGCTCCATACGCTCCACAGCGCTCCGGGCGTCACTTAAGCTCCGCCGGTCCGCTCTCAGCTGATACAGGCGGAACTCCGCTTTGGCAATACCCTCGAAAACAGCCTCCGTAGGTTTGAGAACCGCTGCGGACCGGAATAACGTGGCGGCCTGTTGTAGGGCGCGGGGGTCTTCCGCATTTTGAAGATTCAAACTCGCATTTCTATAAAGTTCATCGAACGATACAGCCGGCGCGAACTTGCCAGAATACCAGAGACCCCACGTACCGGCCGTTGCGAGTACGATCAGAGCAATAAGTGCCCCTACGCGTGCAGGAAAGTGCTCTCGTACGTAACTCCACACGGATTTCGGCGCGCGGGGTGCAATGTTTATCTCTGCCCGATTTGCTGCCTTGAGATCGGGCGCAAACAGCTCTTGCGGGAAACTCGCAAGAACGTCGGACGCGCTCTGATATCGCTCTGCGGGATTCTGCGCTAAACATCGAAGCGCGATGGCAACCAGTGGGACAGAGACGCCTTCCGGAAACGTGACCGGCAGTCCGGTTTTACGATCGATGGCTATTTTGTCTCTAGTATCATGATCCACGTCCAGAGCTGTACCGGTCAGCATCTCATGCAGGACCAGTCCAAAAGAGAAGATATCGCTGCGCTGATCGCACGGGAGAGCATGGAACTGCTCAGGCGACATATAGCGCAGAGTGCCAGGACGGCTGCTACTCTCGATGGCATCGTGGTTAGCCGCACTGGACGCATGTGCTAGACCGAAATCGGAAATGTAAATGTCGCTCTGGTGATCGACCAAAAGATTCTGGGGCTTGAGATCACGGTGTACCACTCCCTGCCGGTGAGCTGCTTCCAATGCTGAGCAAATTTGCCGGCCAAAGTGGACGATCCGAGGAGTGGAAAGGGCCCCGTCGCGATGCAGGATCGACGCAAGACTCTCGCCCTGGATAAACGCCATTGTTATGATGGGCGAATTCCGAAGATGGCTGACGTCGTACACCCGAACCACGTTGGGGTGCGTTATTTGCGAAGCTACCACGACCTCTCTTTTTAAGAGATTCACAAAACGCTCATCTCCGGCCAGGGTGGGGTGGAGGAGTTTTACGGCGATGATGCGGTCCAACTCGAGGTCTTCCGCTTTGTAAACGGCGCCAGAACCGCCTTGTCCAATCAGTTTGAGCAACCGGTAACGCTCTTTGCGTTTCTGACGGACGCTTGGAAGTGGTTGAGGGGCGGTCAAAAATTGATTCACCAATTCGTGTTCACTGAATCTGTCGCATAGCTCATACTTGGGAAGTTGTGTGACATTGGTTTGGCTCTCTACAATTTTCTACCTACACCCGACTAGACCCCTTCAATCGGATGGGAGATTGCCGTAGGCGCTCAAGACGGTCAGAGATGAGGAGCAATCGCTTCCGTAGTATTCTGAGGGTAGAATCTAGTTTGGAGGGAATCTGCCATGTTTGCTAGAGTTCGCGTACCGGGTTTGTTGCTCTGTGGGGCGCTTCTATTCACGGGCGGCGCCTGGGCCCAGATATCCGCGATAGAGGGTGATGTGAAAGGTGCCGACGGTTCAGCCGTCAAAGATGCTCAGATCCTCATTGAGCGCAAGGACATGAAAGGCACCTATAAAGGCGCCAAGAGCGATAAAAAAGGTCACTACATCTACAACGGGCTCCCGCTTGGAACCTACAAGGTAAGCGTGATGGTGGAGGGCCAGGTGCGCGACACCGTGGACAACGTCAGGACCAAGCTGGGCGACCCGGTAGCCGTAAATTTTGATTTGAAGGCCAAAGTGGAAGAGCAGAAGGCTCTCGCGAAAGCGGCTGAGACAGGAACCTTGACCAAAGAACAGGAGCGCGGTCTCACCAAGGAGCAGAAGGCGGAGATCGAAAAGCGCGCCAAGGAAAACTCTGCCGCAATGGCCAAGAACAAAGAGTTGAACGATGCGTTCAACGGCGGCATGCAGGCACTTGAAGCTAAGAACTACGATGCTGCTGTGGACTCTCTCACTAAGGCTTCGGTAGCGGACCCCAAGCAGGAGGCGGTCTGGGCCAATCTCGCCCGTGCTTTTAATGAACGCGCCGATTCCAAGAAGAAGCCCGATGAAGTAGCCGCTCGCCAGGCGGATCTCGAAAAAGCGGTGGAAGCTTATGGCAAAGCCCTCGAGCTGAAGCCCGACCAGGCCAGTCTGCATCTGAACCTGGCCCTGGCGCTGGCAAATGAGAAGAAGATCCCGGAAGCTAAGGCGGAACTGGAGAAAGCTGCGCAGATGGATCCCACTCAGGCAGGCAAAGCTTACTACAATCTGGGTGCGATCCTGATCAATTCCGGACAGACCGAGCCCGCTGTGGAGGCTTTTAAAAAGGCGACCGATCTGGATCCTAACTACGCGGATGCGTACTATCAGTACGGTGTCAGCTTGATGGGCAAAATGCAGGTCGCGGCGGATGGCAAAATTACCTATGCGCCGGGAACCAAAGAGGCCTTCGACAAGTACCTCCAGTTGAAGCCAGACGGTTCCTATGCCGATCCGGCGAAAGCTTTTCTGACCTCCATGGGCGCAACCATTGAGACTAAATATTCCAATCCCAATGCGCCGAAGAAGCCGGCTGCTGCAAAGCGAAAGTAACGGTTCCCCTTCAACAGAATTTTTTGTTTGAACCAACCGTCTCTGAATTGCGTACGTCTAAATAACCAAGCAGTACGGGCTCCGTGCGTTGACCCTTTCCCCAACAAACCAACCTCGCACGGAGCCGCTAACTATGCGTCCCTAAAAAGTTCCGCGACACTGATGGAGAAGCCTGGGATCAGACCGGTCTCAAGCACGTCATTGCCTTTCAGGATGCGTTTACCCTGGTCTGAATAGACCAAAACTTCCTCACCTTCGGGCGAGACGACCCACACTTCCGCGGTGCCACAGGACCGATACCGTTCTTTCTTTCGTATCAGCTCACGCATCGTGTCATTGGGCGAGACAATCTCGATCGCGATGTCGGGCACGAAACGTTGAACTCGCTTCGTTGGGTCGTGCAGTAGCAGATTCTTGCTGCTCACAAAGGTCACATCCGGCCCGTGCGCATTGCCTTTGAAATCATATTCCTGTTCTCCTATTACCTCCCCCAGCTGCCGTGCACGCACGCTGGCCCGAAGAACTTGAACCAGCCCATCTCGCAGAGCGTTATGAGCCCAGGTATTTCCAGACACGTCAACCAATTCTCCTTCGACCAATTCATGGTTCTTCGCCTGGCCGGCCGGGAGCCGCTCGAAATCGTCAATCGTCAGCAGTGATGTCGTAGCCATACAACTCCTCCTTTGATTATTGTCCTGTCTGGCGGTATTCGCCCGTGATGTCGCGCACCTGCCCATCGCTCACGTCCAGCACCTGCAAGCGATGTTCCAGCCGTGCGCTCCGTATGGTAGTGTCGTCTGCGAAAAAACTGGAGGTGTCGTGCTGCTTGGATGACCCGGCGATGTTCGCCCTGTCCTCCGGAACCAGGTACACATCCCTCAGACCATACAACCGGAACGGCCGGTTGTAAATAACATTCAAGAACATCGCGTCATCCACTCCTTTCAGTAAGACCACTCGGCCCGGCTGCTCCGGGGCCGCCCTCACCACTCCGAACACCATCCTGCGCGTATATTCGCCCATGTCATGAAAGGACTTTGTGATGGCCTGGCCCACCGGAATTTGCACGCAAATATAAACGGTCGACAGCACCGCTCCCGCCAGCTTTCCGTGCACGCCGGCTCGCCATGCCGAAACCAGGGCCCAAGCGCCCCACATCGACAACCCGATCAGCGGAATAGTCAGGTACGAATCGTCAATGTGGTTCCGCAGCGGCAACAAGGGCGCCAGGACAATCAGGAACCAAGCCGGGAAAAATGCCGCCACCCATTCGCGCTGGCGCAGTTTATAGATCAGAAAGCCGATCAGCCCAGCCATCAGCAGCGCCGCCAACGCCGATCGCGCCGGCGAAGGATAGACCCCGACCAGGATCAATCGCTTTGGTCCCATGGCCATCTTCCAGAACGTCCACAAAGTGGAAATCATACTGGAATCCCAATACATCTTGTAAGGTCCCGAGGAGGGCAATCGCGCTGCCGCCATGTGCACCAGCGAATAAAGCGCTGACAGCGAGAACAACGGTAGTATCCTGATCAGAACGCGGCGTGCACAACACAGCGCATAGACGCACGCCAGAGCCGGATAAACTACGTTCAGTTCCAAGATGCTGAACCCGACCACGAACGTAGCGAGCTGCGCATAATAAAACCGTGCCTTCCCAGTCTCCACATAGCGCAGGAAAAACCGGAACGTCAGAAGGAAGTTAAAAGCACACAGCAGTTGGTAATAAATCGCGGTCC
>JBBSHP010000529.1:0-4386 GCA_038232555.1 Bryobacterales bacterium | reverse complement strand
CGGTCCCACATCCGTCTGGTATGAGGCAGCATTAACGAGCCCGTGCGGAGCAATCACCGGCCGTTGATTTTGGGCAATTACCAATGAGGCGCCAAGGACGAACCACGCAACGCGGGCGGCCCTATATTGGAGCATGCTATTTTGTTCCTGTTACGTTAAAGACTCGTGGCAGCGGCACGGTTCCGGCAGCCACGCTAAAAGGAATGTCGATTCCGGAAGTATCCACTACGGCCCCGGCGGGATCCGTCACCTTCACTTGTCTGCTGAAAATCCAGAACTTCAGAGGCGCATCGAAAGGCACGGTGATCATCAGATCTCTTCCGGTCTGGTCCGCTGAGACCAATCGAGCCGGATAGAACGCGCCGACAGAGGTCTTTATTCCGATGATCAGCTTCGAAGAGGAGATCAAGCTGGCAGGAGGAAGCAGGTGATTCGCGTCATTGATGCGTACTCTCAGGACGGCTCCTTTTTTGAGCACAATGTGCCCGAGAGGAACGGCTTGTCTAAGCGACACTTTCAGGGCAATCCCTCGCGACCACGGGCAGGGATCCAGGTATCCGCCGGCAGGCACATCGACACAGACCAGGTAAGCTCCGTCTGGAAGCGCAGTGAGGGCAAAAGATCCGTCAATTCCGGCGCTAACTCTGTCGTTGACTGCGCGGTCCGCCAATTCCCAGGAGACCGGATGAAGAGCATCCCGCTTCACCGCCCGGTATCTGGAGGCCCGGTGATAAGAAACGATGGCGCCCGAGATGGACGTTGCATCTTCCGATAGAATCGATCCTGGGACTGCGGCGGCCGGTACTTGACAGAAGATGGAAGAGCCGGTGAGCACCAAAAAGACCGCGAGTGACTGTCTCGTTGAGAGGCGGATAATTCGAGTCATCATTGAGCCACCTGGAAGGGGGGATTGAAGATCATCGGAAACGCATAACACGGGTCAATGGTATTGCTCCAGGGCCGGTAAACCACGCCTGGGATCCCGCCGGGGAGCGTCCTGCCCCTCAACCCGCTTTGATCGAATGCCAGCACTGTGCCGAAAGGGGCGAATGCCGGGGCACCGGCCCCGTCGCAAGTCACAGCGGTTCCGTTGAGCAAATAGGTGCTATTTCCATGCGTCTCGCCCAGGATGAACTGGGCATGGTATAAGGTCTCGTTGTACCCTCGCCAGCCTGGGGGGTTGGTTGGAGCAAATGAGTCCAGAAAGGCTTTCACTGCGCTAAAGGTGTGGGAGGCCTCGGTAGTTAGAGCATCTATGGACTGTGACGGATCGCATCCGTTTTGTCCACCAACGCAAGGATAGATATGTATGTCCACCACTTTCGGCAATTGTGGATATCCACCGTTGGGTAGAACTACGCCCTGATCTGCCAGCACTCCGCCGCAGTAGAGGCCTTTTTCGGTATCGGTCGCGCCGGATATATCTCCGAAACCGCCGCCCGCGAGAGCGGATGTGAACTCGGATTGCGTGATGATGCTGGCGGAATCGCCATAGAGCGACAGGCATTGGAATCCGGCCACATTTGTGCCGGAAGCGGCGACTGGGAAACCAGTCTTACCTGGATCAAATCCATGAGTTGAGACCAGCCCGCGAACGGTTCCATAGACGTCCACATTTCCATGTTTGTCGTCGTAAATGTGGCGAGCCAGGACAGGAAACCCAATCAAATTTTGTTCGCCAACAATTTCGAACTCCGTAAGATTGAGCGGATGGCCGCTGGCGCTGTCAAAAGTACCCAGGACCGCGTCGAATACCTGGAAGATTTTGTCCCAGCCCACGAAAATCGGATTGGCTGGCGAAAAACGGTAGGATAGATTCGGGATAAAGTACGGTGTTCCGTCCGGCGGGGCGTCGGTTCCGTGATAGGTCCCCTCAAACGGAAATCCACTCGCATACGGCGGATCCGTTGACTTCTCACGGGGGTTCGCTACATAGGGCCGTGTCGCTTGCAAGTTGAATAGCAGCGAAACCGTCGTAAGGCCGTTGGGGGGAAGCGGGGTATCCACGTAGGCATTCTGGTACCCCACGGGATCGTCGTAGTCCGGAGCCACCGCGACGCTGGCGATACCGCCAGCCTTAATGTCCGCCATGAAGTCCCTCACCTTACTCACCCAGGTCTGATTCAGAGCGACGAGGTTCTGCGCCTGTCCACAGTTATATAGCGCCGTGCTGGAAGAGCTGCCGCACATCTGGAAAAAGAAGCGGACTCCGGTGACGCCCTGCTGCGCGTAACTGGCGAATAGCATTTGATAGCACCCTCGGACCGAAAGATCAGCTGGACAATTCGGAACATAGGAATTACCTGGACTGGAGGTGTCGTAGTGGTCGAACGGAGGGAATCCCAAATTAGCTTCCAGGAGCGCCGGCCCGGAGATATGCACATCGGTAGCGGTGTACGTCGCGTTCTGCGGCTGCTGCCAGCCAGTGGCAAGTCCCGAGGTATCCGTTGCGTACAGATAGACGTTTTTAGCACCCGCGAAGGATGGCTTGAAGTCAATGGCGAAGTTGACGGTAAGGTTCGATCCCGAAACGGTCGCAGTCGAAATGGACGGACGGAACACGCACTGACTATTCTGTAGTGGAGTCGGAGTCAGTGGCGCAGCCGCCCCGACCGCGCCTGTAGCTGGATCGTTCATTAATCCGAAACTCCGGGCGACCGAATCGTAGTAGAGATAACATGCATTGGTGCCATCTACCGAGGTGTTCAGGAGCAGGTACGCGTATCGAATCGCGGAACCCCCGCTACTGTCGGAGTAGACGGCCGAGAAGGTCTGTGTGGCTCCGGTCCCCGCCGATGGCGTAACTGAGACCACCGCGGGTGGAGCGGCGCCCACCGTCACGCCGACACTGGCCGTGTGACTAAGGCCTCCGCCCGTGCCTGAGAATGTCAGGGTATAGGTTCCGCCGGGCGTACCAGAGGCCGCTCCGATGGCGATCATGGAGGAGGTTCCCGCCGGATTGGGCGAAAAGCTGGCCGTCAACCCCGCTGGCCAAGAACCCTGGTTCATCCAGTTAAGCGTCACTGCTGAGTTGAAACCGTTCTGTGGTGTGATCGTTTCTGAAACGTTGGCCGCCTGCCCCGCCATGAGGGTTTGCGCCGCCGGCGTGCTCAGCGAAAAATCCGGCGATCCCGATGTCGACGTCCAGCTCCCCACTTGCGTCCAATTCGGGGGTCCTCCGGGAGAGTTCTCGCCGTATGCATAAACCTGGTAATATACGCCGAGCTGGTTCGGAAGCGTCACCATCGCTGTGACATCGAACCCATCCGGCGTGGTTACCAAGGTGGAATTGAGGGGGGCTAGTGAGCACGCATCGTTGGACAGAGGACTGGGATAATTGCCGAAAGATCCGTATGTCAGAATGCCACCCGCGTTCACCAGGATCTAACTCACCGGCCCGATTCCATTCCATCTGGCACCTCAGCCCAGTTGAAGTGGAATAAATCAGAATCTGTCCACCCAACATATCCGCGGAGCCGACAGTGTCATTGTAATGAACCTTGAACTGTTGCGCCGTGCCCCCTAATCCGCTATTCACAGACGGATTCATACTGGGCGTCACTGTTCCGCTCCCTGCCCCCACCGTCCAGGTGCCCGCCGCGGTCCAGCCGGAATACTGTCCGAAGACATCGTGAGCGATCATGTAGATATTCTGTGTGCCGATGTAGGTGGGAAAGAACGTTATAGGCACCGTCACGGTCAGGGTATTCCCGCTGGTTGTGACATTGAACCCAACGCCGGAGATCATGCAGTTGGTGTTGCCCGACTGCGGATTGCTGCTATTGGTCTGGCCACTACCGGGCGTGATGGCAGGCTGCGTCCATTGGAGATTGCTTCCGTCGCTATTCATCAAATTCAACACGGGTGGGTTGCGCGGGATATACATGTAGCAGGAATTTCCCGCACCAAGGACCGCGCCAAAATCAAACGCGATCCAGTCAATATTGGAAGCGCCGCCCGCAGCCGTATCCGAAAAAGTGAAGGTAAAGGGCTGACTCACACCTGCCGGTCGCCGCCGTTGCCGGGATAAACGGAAACATTCGCAGGCGGCGGCGGCGGGCCCACTGTCCAGGCACCTGCGGTCGACCAGCCTGAATCTGAATACTGTCCGAAGACGTCGTGCGCGAGCATGTAGATATTCTGTCTGCCTGTATAAGTGGAAAAGAACGTAATCGGCACGGTCACGGTCAGGATGTTTCCACTGGTGGTGACATTGAACCCGGCGCCGGAGACCATACAGTTCGTGTTCCCCGATTGCGGGTTGCTTGTATTGGTCTGGCCATTGCCGGGCGTGATGGCAGGCTGCGTCCATTGGAGAGTGTTTGGGTCGCTGTTCATCAAATACAACGCGGGTGAGTTGCGCGTGACGTACATAAAACAGGAATT
>JBBSHP010000528.1:0-4390 GCA_038232555.1 Bryobacterales bacterium | reverse complement strand
CGCTCGAATCTTGGTTCGAATGCGCTGGAGCGTCGCCTCATCTACTTTCTCCGTTTTCAAACGCTCAATAATTTCGTAGCACGCTTTTTCGTTCTCTTCGATGCTGTGCCCTGAGTTGGGAACTAAGAAAAAGATGAATAGGTCCGGATATTTTCCCCCGGGAAAGGTAGGTTGCGCAAAGGCGCCCAAGGCAATTTTCTTGTCGCGGACCAGATCCTTGTAAAGAAGGCCGGTGCGGCCGCCTGCCAGCACGTCGCCGAGCACATCGAACACGGGATCGTCCTTCTGATTCTGATTCGGCCGCTTGAAAGCGATCACCATAAACGGCTGGGCGGCCGACTCGACCTGTACGCGCTTCTCGCCTCGCTGAGCGGGTTCCACCGTGACCGGACCACCCGGAACCGGCCCGCTCGGGATGATCGAAAAATATTTATCGGCGAGCCGTTTGCATTCGGCCGGATCGACGTCGCCGGCAATCCCAATAGTGATGTTGGCCGGAACGTAATATTTCTTGTAAAAGCGCACAGCCTCCGGTACACGCAGGTTTTCGATGTCGCTGGACCACCCGGCTGGAGAATTACGATAGGGGTGCGCGGAGAAGGCCGTCGCTAAAAGCGCCTCCACCAGCTTCCCTTGCGGGCTAGATTCAATGCGCATCCGCCGCTCCTCCCGAACCACATCGCGCTCTTTGTAAAATTCGCGGAAGACCGGTTCATAGAAGCGCTGCGATTCGAGCAAGAACCATAGCTCCAGCCGGTTACGGGGGAAGTTATAAAAGTAGTTGGTGGCGTCTTCCGACGTGCCGGCGTTCATCCCAACCCCGCCGTTCTCTTCGATGATGCGCGGATATTCATTCGCTTCGACATACTCGGACGCTTTGTCCATGGCCGTCTTGAGTTGCTCCTGCAGTCCCTCCAGCTTTGTAGGATCGGAGCGGATGCCCTTGTTTTTTTCCGCGTCCACCATATCGTAGATTCGTTCCACGTCATCCATGGCCTTCTTCTCAGCCGGCCAGTTCTTGGTGCCAATCGTCTCGGTACCTTTGAATGCCATGTGCTCGAACATGTGCGCGATGCCGGTCTCCCCGCTGGGATCGTCCACAGACCCCGCGTTTACGTAGGAGTGAAACGAGACCACCGGAGCGTCATGCCGCTCCAGGATGATAAAGTGCAAGCCATTACCGAGAGTAAACTCGGTGACCCGCTTCTCAAAATCCTTGAGGGACTGAGCGGGTAAGAGGAAGGGTGTGACGAGGATCAGGATAGACCTGAGTAGTCTTGGGGTCATTCGAGGATGTTCTCCGAGTGAGCGGTGGCGCTACTTATATTGTAAATGGAGGCAAGCCGAAGGACGCTGCAGTGATTCCTATTTGGCTGCGGACGCGTCCCGTCATTAGCGCTAGTCGGAAAATCGACTCGATCAAGCATCTTGACAAATTTGGTACTACGGGTACAGGCTACAGGCAGGTTTTCTATTGACTTGATCTCCGAAATGCGGATAAGATGAGTTTTCCTATTAGACGGCACTTGCCAGTCCACATGCGCGGAAGCCCAGCAAGTGCTGGTTCTCCTTCCCGCTGGAAAATATGGATCTGCGCTGCGGAGGGCGCAATTTTGCTTAAGCGAACTGTTTTGCTGACCGTTATCGGACTGCTCGCGGCGTGCCCCTCGGCGCTGGCCGCCTCTATTGCGCTTGAATTCACGGGTCTCACCTCCCAGATACCGAGTTATTCCGAACTATCAAGCACGCGGGGCTGGGAGTTCAGCACCAGCGCGGCGATCAACGTCACGGCGTTAGGTGGCGCGTTCGATTCTCTGTCGACTAAAGAACTTTACCCGAATGATCCTTTCCCGCCATTCATGCCCTACCATATTGCAGATAGCCTACCGGTCGGCATTTGGAATTCTTCCGGAACACTCTTGGTTTCGGGAACGGTTTTGCGAACTGATCCGCGAACAGGACATTTCTCATACCATTCTATTAGCCCGATCCTCCTCCCTGTCGGAGACTATACGATCGGCGCCTATCTTCCCCCAGGCGTCGGATATGCAAGCCGTGTTTCTGGCTTAGTCACCGATCCGCTGATCATGTACAAAGGGCCCCGGGTTATCAACTCGCCGGCTCTCTCGTATCCGACTATCCCTGAAGGGGGTAATCTGAACGGCAACTTCGGACCGACATTTCAATTCACGGCGTCGATTCCGGAGCCCGCAACATGGTCGCTGGTTCTCTTGAGCGTTGCGGCATGTTGCATCTTTCGCAGGTTGCGATCCAAACTTGCTTCGTCCCTAGCGACTGAACATGCACCGCGGGTTGCTCCCCGCTGAGCAACCCGCCCGAAGCACTGGCGACCGCTACGCTTACCTTCATATGAGTGGATGTCGTGCTTTTATCTAGAACGCGATCTTTAGCCGCGAACTGCAGCCTTCGCGGATCGCTCGCCGAGGTAAATCCAAGCGGCGAGGTGGATGCCACTGACCGGTCACCGTGAAGATCGAAGGGTCCTTTCAAATACGTCAGATCCGTTCCGACAAAATTATTGACCGACAGAAAATTGGTGTGGTTCCTTCCGCGATCACCTCCGCTCGCAGTCCGCTCTCCCGCCTGACAAAGATCTGCTTGCTCAGACACATGTCCACACCGTAGAAGGGCTCGCCCATTCCTGTGTTCCGCGCCGCGAAGTAGGGACGGTCATTTGGATGCGAGTCGCCATTCACGTTCGCCAGGGGAGACGGTGCCGGTAAATGGAATCCCGCTTCTCAGGAAGACGATCGGCCAAAGAGTGATATCCGCCAACGCTCGAGATAGTACATTGTGTCCCGCCCCCGGCGTGGAATGGGCAACGGAACACGCCATTCGCTACGAAGTTATGCCGGATGTCAAAGGAGGATAGGGACCGCTCCGCCCGCAGATTATCGGGCAGGAAGGCGGCAAACCGGAGTTGTAGTCCGAAGTATCGTCGATCGTTTTGCTGAAAGTATAGTTCAGCTGGAATTGCGAGTATTTCGAATACCGCTTGGTCAGCGACACCGTCATCCCGAATCCTTGAGAGACTGAGCGGGCAACAGAGCCGGTGCGATAAGGATCAGGATGGACCTGAGGAGTTTGATGTTCATTCGAGAAACGATCTCCGGAAGAAGCGACGTTGTTTATATTGTAATTTGCTCCGGGCGAAGACTCGGGTGTGGTGCCCATCGAACCAGATTGTGACGGCAATTAGCGCCGTTTTCTTAGCGTCTCAGCCCGCGTCGATAAACTAGCCCACGCCCAAGGCTCGCAGGCTCCAGAAAGGCCCTGTAAGACCAATCTTCACGAGCAGATCCTCGGTTTCGTCGACGGTCGCGCGACGCCAGTCCTTATCCATTTTGTTGCGATACCAGGCGTTCGCGAGGTCCCACGCCTGTTCGAATCGTCATCGTTGCGCCTCGGGGTCGGTTCCATTGCGAGCACCAGCGATCGATATGCTCCTCGCCCCGGAAGAGCAACATCGTCTTTCAAGTAAATACAATGTTCTCCCACCAATGCTTGGCAGGTATTCCGAAATGGATGATGCCGTGCGCCGGCACAGGATGACCGTCCCGCACGCCGATGGTCATAGCCTCGCCACAACAAGCGCACGAGGAGTCCAGCACAGCATCGCTCTGAAGCATTGCTAGGACGCCTAGAGCGTCCCACACGCACGATCCGAAATAGGACTTATCTTGAGTTTGGACTCGATAGGGCGTCGGCACCGCGCAAAGCGGATTGGCCATGAGGATCTCACGGCTCTCTGGTTGAAGTACGATCACCTTCGCAGTGGCTAGCCGTTCCGTGGCTGCCCGAACGTCGCCTGCGGAGGCCTGCATCTTGTGAGCGATACCTTCTGTGGTGGGCGGCCGAGCGGTGCGCACGAATTCGCGATAGAGCTCTAGTCAGACCTGGGTGTCAAAACCTTCCGTCATTTGTTCGGTCCTCACTTCTCGCAAGAAGGTCATTCTACACCCAATCCTTGGGTTCTGCTCGCTCAGCGCTGCGCTTCTAGACCCGAATCGCGGCAGCTTGCGCTCCCTGTCTTCGTGCGGCAACGTCGAGCCGGCCAAGTTCCGAGGTTCCGGCGCTCATCCCAACCCCGCCGTTCTCTTCAATGATTCGGGCGCATTCATTCCCTTCGACATACTCGGACGCCCTGTTCCACGTCATCCATGGCTTTCTTCTCAGCCGGCCAGTTCCTGGTGCCAATCGTCTCGGTACCTTTGAATACCATGTGCTCGAACATGTGCGCCATGCTGGTTTCCCGGCTGGGATCGTCCCCAGACCCCGCGTTTATGTAGGAGTGAAACGAGACCACGGGAGCGTCATGCCGCTCCAGGATGATAAAGTGCAAGCCATTGCCGACTCGGTGACCCGCTTT
>JBBSHP010000527.1:0-4398 GCA_038232555.1 Bryobacterales bacterium | reverse complement strand
TTTGACAAGATACGAGTACAACTGTTGCCAATACAAGGATGTGACGGGCATATTTTCCGATTCCCATGGGGATCATCGCTAGTGAGACGCCGGCGCAACCATGACATTTCTACAAAATTGCGAAAAAAATACAGCCTTGTACCCGGCTGACCCGCTCATCCGGCTTTATACATGTACTTGATGTTGGGCTTGAAGATCAGGAGATTCGGAGATCCCTCGCGATTCACCTTCAAACAGGTCTTGTCATACCACTCGATGATTCCTTCCAGCGACTCGCCGTCCTTCATTACAAATACCATGGGCGTCTTAGCCTGCATCTGCTTCATGTAGTAGAAATTTTCGGCGTTAGTCTGATCGGGAGGACTTGCTTTTTTCTGGTGAGCCGGACGGGTATTCATTTGGCCCTTTAGTTCATTCAAAGACGGACGTATCAGCTTACGGTTTGCGGTCTCCACTGGTGAGAGCTCCCTATCGAGATAATCCACTTGAGGCCTGGTTTACGATCGAATGTGACTTAAAGATCGAGGCCGTTAGGGATGGTTGATTAGATTAACTATGGATTCATTGAACCACAATGAGGCCCCGACCGCAACACGGTGGGTAGCGGCTCAGGCTCGTCTCAAATCGACTGCGAAGGCATCCAAAGCGATCGATTTCTGGATGTTTCTCCGGACGAGTTCCGCCATTCCATCCACTCGCCCGACTGCGCTGCGAATCCAGCGGTACGTCACCGCGTCCGCGATTGCCCCCAACTCTTTCCGGATATCACTATTGCGAATCTCCCCGGTGTCGTTGGCGAGCAGCAGCACATCTTCCAGCAAGATGTACAGGACGTGGACCAGGAGATCCAGCTTTTCCTGTTTGCGGGCAGCCAGAGCCTCCGAGTGTTTAGCCCATTCCGCGAAAGGCGCCAGGCCCGCCGCTACCTTCAGCAAATTCAGCATGGCGGCGCGCCGCTGATCGTAAGCATGCAAGTCAATTGAAATCGACAGCCCTGGGCTGCCTCCTGCCAACGCTATTCTCCGGTCGCCATCTGGCAAACCCCGCAGATTGACAAATTCACGCATCTCGGCCCCGGAGAGCGGTGTCAAATGCAGCGGCACAGCCCGCGAGCGGATGGTCGGCAGGAGATCGTAGGGGTTCTCCGCCGTAAGGATCAGGACCAGGTGCTCGGGGGGCTCTTCGAGAATCTTGAGCAGCGAGTTAGCGGCCTGTTCGTTGGCGCGGTCGATGTGATCGATGAGGAATATCCGCCTGGTCCCGTGCAAGGGCTTAAACTGAGCGCGATCCTTGAGCAAGCGCATCTGCGGCATCGTCAGTTGACGGAGCGGTCCATCGGGCGGGAAGGTAACGAAATCGGGATGGGTAGAGAAGAGCAGGGGATCTTCATTACGGTCGTTGGCCGCCCACTTCTCGCGATCGGCTATGCAGGCCGAGTTGGCGTCCAGGCTGAGGTCGTCCTGCTCAATTTTTACGGGGCTGCCCAACAGCTCGGCAGCAAAGCGCCGGGCCAGGGTAGCTTTACCGACGCCTTCGGGACCATCCAGCAAAATCGTGTGGGGAATGCGGCTGGTCCGGACCATCTGTTCCAGCGTTTTGACCGCTGCAGCATTGCCGTGGAAATTAGAAAACATGCGGATCAGCGATGCAGCAGATGGGCAAGCTTCTGTTTGATACTTGAAAACCAGGGCTCAGAGCGACTCTCATCGGTTTGTTTGGAGGCCAGTGCAGGAGTGGGGGCAGCTTCCTTCTTAGGGGCCGCGAAAGGCAATGTGTCCACCTTGTTGACACGGTAGCCATTGAACACATACTTCTTCTTCCAAAGATTTCCGTTGCCGTCTTCCAGAATCATCGTGAAGGCCGGGTTGGGACCCGACGTGTTGACCTCAACGGGGAAATGGCCGATAACATCGCGCTCAATGTAAACCGTTTCATAGCGGTGATGCCTGCGACTCCAGATGAAGAACCGGAAGTTATCGAACTCATACGGCATGGAAGGCTTTCGAATCGTGGTCCAAAGCCAGTTATGCTTCGCCTGGCTTTCATCCTGAACATCGCCCATCGCAAAATATGAGGTGATGCGGTGACCCTCGGCATACTGCGCCACTTCGTCCGGAATGGCCATGTTGAGCATGCGCGAAAGCACCCACCCCACTTTGCCATCGGACGACCGAACCAGGTTCCAATCGTCGGTCGGGACGGGAGCCGCAGGGGTTGGTGAAGTTCCTTTGACCGGTGCAAGGCTGGGCATCCGAGTCTTTGAAAGGTCCAGCCAGTGTGGCGGCAGTTTAGGGCTGGGCGGCATAGGCGGGGGAGCGATCTTCGCGGAGCTAGACCGTTCTTTTGATCTCTTCCGGGATACCCGGGGCTTCGGTGGCGGGGGTGGGACCACTGAGGAGGGCTGGGTCCGGGGAGTTACCTTATGTCCGATCACTTGCAGCTTACCCCCTTCAGGAATCTGGAGAAAGCCGGGAGAAGTGCGGCTCGGTTCGGTGTGAACATTTACCAGCTCGGATGTAGTGGCTACTCCTTGGGAAGGAAATTGCGCCATCTGTTGCGCCACCCGCTGCAGCTCGGTCATTTGATCGGGACTGAGGAGTTGCCGCGTATCGGTCCACCCTTCGATCCCTCCCGCCGTTCTGACTTTCACGAAGCGGCGCTTATAATCGACAATATCGAGCCGCTCGCCGTGCCTGACTGTGGCTGTTCCGGGCGACTTGGGATTCAGGTCCTGGTGCAGCAGCAGAGTAGTAGGACCCACGTAAGCCTGACCGACGGCAGGCGTTCGGTTCTGTTGAGCGCCACAGGAGATGAAAAAAACTAAGCTAATGAAGAGAGCTGGCCGGCTGAATCGCACGCTTGGCAGGGATCTACTGGTAGTTTATCAATAATGGCCGAAGACGAAACGAGATCAGCAGGAAAAAGCGATTGGTACTGCCCGCCATGCAATCGCGCGGTAGAAGACCCGCTGGTGTGCGGTGACTGCACGGCAGTGATCTGCAGAGTGTGCGGGAGCCCGCTCGAACAGGCGGATGAGTTAGGAATCGGGTAAAGCAGGGGCCCAGGTTCGAAGCAGCCTGGTGGCGAGTCCTAGTGGCTCGATGCGGAATGGCGCGCTACCGGCAGGCGCCAGCCAAGCCTCTCCCGCACGGTACGGCTGGCCCGCGATGCGGCCTGCGCCTTCCAGGAAAATTACGAGCTCGAACCGGCGCGGGTCCGGCACGAATTCCCGGGGTTCAGTCAAGGTGGCGGATTCCGTATGGAAATACGCACAGTCCACAGGTAACCGCGACGGCTTGGAATCGAGCGAAGATAGATCGGACACTTGCATGGCCCGTTCCAGGTGCAGCTCGCGATCTCTTCCGTAGTCGTAGATGCGGTAGGTGATGTCGGAGTGCTGCTGGATTTCGCACAGCGCCAAGCCAGCGCCTATGGCGTGGACGGTTCCAGCCGGGACGAAAAAAGTGTCGCCCACGCGCGCATCGACCCAGTTGAGAAGCTCCAGGATCTCCCCGGATTGGGCGCTTTCTTTGAGCCGTTCCGGCGTGACCGCCTCGCGCCACCCGAGGGCGACTTGAGCTCCTGGTTCGGCACGCAGAATGTGCCACATTTCGGTCTTGCCGCGAGAGTTTTCATGCTTCCGGGCGAACTCATCGCCGGGGTGCACCTGCACCGAAAGCCGGTCGGAAGTGAAAATGAACTTGACGAGAAGAGGCAGGTCAGCCTGGAACCAGACCTCTCCGGTCAGGTCGGCCGGGGGTCCATACCATGGCGCAAGATCTGTGCTTCCCCAAGGCTTCTTCAGGAACGAAGCCGGCAGGCGGAGCGGTCCGCTAGTCACAAATAAAGCGCTCGATGCGGTCGAGCCCGCGTTCTAATTCGTGCATGGAAGTCGCGTAGGAGATGCGCACGTGTTGGGTGGTTCCGAAAGCTTCCCCTGGCACTACGGCGACGTGCGCGTCGGAGAGGAGGCGCTCGGAGAACTGGAGAGCGGACCCGATCCCGTTCCGAAATCCGACCGAGATATTCGGGTAGACGTAAAACGCTCCCTGCGGCTCGGCAACGGTGACGCCTGGAATTTTTCGCAGGCGGCCGACTACAAAATCGCGGCGGGTTCGATACTCGGCCAGCATCACCGGAATGGAAGCCTGCGATCCGGTCAAGGCTTCGATAGCAGCCTTTTGCGAGATCGAAGTAGGGTTAGAGGTGGTGTGGCTTTGTAGCTTCATCATTCCATCAATGAGCGGCTTGGGACATAGGGCGAACCCGATCCGCCAGCCTGTCATCGAGTAAGTTTTCGATAGCGACCCAGCCACTGCCACCAAATCCTTGGCGCCGGGCAGCGATGCCACCGAAAAAGGCTCGCCATCGTACAAGAACTGGCAGTAACACTCATCG
>JBBSHP010000526.1:0-4399 GCA_038232555.1 Bryobacterales bacterium | reverse complement strand
AGGCGTCGAGGTCGGGGCCGAAGATCCCGCCGCAGGCTCCAGGGTCACCGCTACCGCTTTGGTGTGAGCCCGATCGAATGGCCCATTCAGCACATAGATGGCTGTGTTCCGCGGATCGGATTGGAACAGGCCCGCTGGCTTAGGCGGACCGCTCGCCGGGATCAGCCACATTTCGTAAATCTTCCCGAGCGGCGCCGGCGGCAAGTTAGAAGCCAGCAATAGCACACCCTGTTGGGGATTGACGAATACGCGCCCTCGCGGTGGCAGCGGTTTGCCTTTACCAAAGACCACCTGCTCGGTCTCGGGCTGGTTCAGGAATTGCATGGCCGCTTCAACTTTAGCCAGGTCCGCAGTGCTGCGACGAATCTGATCCCGGGCATCGCGTAACTCGGCTACAGTCTGTAGCGATTGGCGGCGCACCTCTGCTAACTCTTCCGAACGGCGGCGTTCCTGAATCGTCGCAACACCCACTGCAATCAGTAAACATGCGCTCGCCAGGGCCAGGACAGCGAGCCAGCTTCGACTGGCCGGCTCCGGACCGCCCACACTGGCGATCACGCGCCGGCGAAGCCGTTTCGCCGGGTCGGCGACCTCGGGCAAAGTAGTGAAGAGCGCATTGAAAGCGGTTGCTTGCTTGACGCCTGTCAGGCAGTCCGAACAATTATTCGCCAAGTGAGATTCGATCTCCATCTTTTCATCTCCGGTCAGAACACCTAGAGCGTATAGCTCATACAACTCGCTCAACTCTGCATGCGTCATGCTGGGGCCGCCTCCCCGAGTTGTTCCTTCAAAACCTTCAACGCCGTTCGAACCCAGGTTTTCACAGTACCGAGAGGTTGCTGCATCCTCTCGGCCATTTCCGTTTGCGAGAGACCTTCGTAGTAGGCCAGCTCCAGCGCCACCCGCTGGTTAGGCGTCAACTTTTCAAATGCCGCCTTGAGCATCCTGACGCGATCCATATTCAGGAGGTCGTCGTCGAATCCCCTGAACACAGCGGGTTGCTCCATTCTCTCCAGCTCAAAAGTATTCTGCGCCATGCGGCCGTCAACGGAACGGATGTAATCAATTGCCCGGTTGCGAGCCACGGTGAGCACCCAGGGCCCGAGTGCCCCTTTCTCCGCATCGAAGGCCTGGATGCGGTTCCAGATGCGCAGGAAAGTCTCCTGCACCAGGTCTTCGGCCGCAGCCGTATTTCGGACCATGCGGAAAATCAGGGCGTAGGTCATCCGGCCATAACGGTCGTAAAAATCGGCCATAGCTTGCGGCTCCCGGCTCTTCAGCCGGTGCACAAGCTCCGCTTCGCCGGCGCGGTCGAACACCACAGCCAAAAAAGGAAATAGAAAAAACATTTACACGACCGCCTTGAACTCGGCGTAGTCGATGCGCTGCCGGAAGGCCTGTCCGCTTCTATCGTCGTTACAGATGCTGGCGAAGGTGCGGCGTCTCACAAAGGTATATACGCCGCAGCCGTCCGCTTTGGATGGGATCTCATTTCAGATCACCTGGAAGTATAACAGGATGACGTTAAAATGTGAGGGCCAGCTCCTCATCCACTTAGCTCAAGCCGGCTCAACTTTTAACATGACCGCCAAGAAAGCTCTCATCACGGGTATCACGGGACAAGACGGCAGTTACCTGGCCGAATACCTCGTCAATCGAGGCTACGAAGTGCACGGCTTGGTTCGGCGCGTAGCAATGGAAGAGCCCCTACGCCGACTGGCGCGCATCGCTCCCCTGCTGGACAAAATTACTCTCCATGCTGCCAGTCTCGAAAGCTATCCAAGTATTTTCCACGTAATCAGCAAGACCGATTTCGGCGAATGTTACCACCTCGCGGCGCAAAGTTTTGTGGCGGAGAGTTTCGCCGACGGCTTTTCCACCATGAACACCAACATCGACGGCACTCACTTTGTGTTGGCGGCTCTGCGCGAACTGCGGCCCCAATGTAAATTTTATTTCGCCGGGTCGAGCGAAATGTTCGGCAAACCGGCCGAGACACCGCAACGCGAAACAACTGCCTTCCATCCGCGTAGCCCGTACGGTATTAGCAAGGTGGCAGGCTTCCATCTCACCGTCAACTACCGGGAAGCTTACGGCATGTTCTGCAGCAGCGGCATCCTGTTCAATCATGAGGGGCCGCGGCGCGGGTTTGAGTTCGTCAGCCGCAAGATCACCAGTGGGGTGGCACGCATCAAGCAGGGCCTCGCTAACGACTTGGCACTCGGCAATCTGGACGCAAAACGCGATTGGGGCCATTCAGCGGACTTTGTGCGCGCCATGCATATGATGTTGCAACAACCGGAACCGGACGATTTCGTCATCGCCACCGGGGAGCTCCACACCGTTCGGGAATTCTGTGAGCTCGCGTTTAACGAGGTGGGCCTGGACTATCGCGACTACGTCAAGGTGGACCAACGCTTCTATCGCCCCACCGAGGTTGACACCTTGGTGGGCGATTCCAGCAAAGCGCGCCGGGTGCTCGGTTGGACGCCTGAATTTACTTTTCCTCAGCTCGTCCGCGAAATGGTGAGGAGCGATATGGAGACGCGCGCGGGATAGAATAAACCTGTGCCTCTTCCTTCGCATCTGCAGCACGCTACCGAGCAGCTCGATCAGGTTCGCCAGGAAATCGCCAAGATTATTGTAGGCCAGCAGGATGTGGTTGACGGCGTCCTTATCTGTCTGCTCGCCGGCGGTCACGTGTTGCTCGAAGGGGTACCGGGCCTAGGAAAGACCACTCTCCTGCGCACTCTTGCCAGGGTTCTGCACCTGAAATATTCCCGCATTCAGTTCACTCCGGACCTGATGCCTGCCGACATTGTGGGCAGCATGATGATCGAAACCGATGAGCGCGGTTCCAAAGGTTTCACTTTCCAGCCAGGCCCGATTTTTTCAAATCTGGTACTGGCCGACGAGATCAATCGAGCCACCCCTAAAACCCAGTCGGCCCTGCTCGAAGCCATGCAGGAACGCACCGTCACCAGCGGCAATACCACGCACGAATTGGAGGCTCCTTTCCTGGTGATGGCCACCCAGAATCCCATCGAAATGGAGGGAACGTATCCGTTGCCCGAGGCCCAGTTGGATCGCTTCCTGATGAAGATTCTGGTCAACTATCCTTCCCGATCGGACCTGAATCGGATCGTGGAGCGCACCATCCGGCGTGACGACCCTCAGCTCAGCCCGATGGTCGATCGTGACATGATTCTTCACCTACGCTCGGTTTGCAAAGAGGTTTTGGTGGCGCCCCATGTTCAGGATTTTGCGATCGATCTGGTGATGTCCACCCAACCTGGCACCGAGTACGCGCACGAGTTGTCGAACAAATATATTCGGTACGGAAGCTCGCCCCGGGGCGCGCAGGCCATGGTCGAATGCGGGCGCGTCCTGGCCCTGCTGCGGGGCCGGTTGAATCTGAGCATTGACGATCTGCGTGAAATCGCTCCAGCCGTTCTGCGCCACCGCATCATTCTGAATTTCGACGCTCACGCCGACGGACAAACCCCCGAAACCCTGCTAACGCAAATCATCAGCAAGGTGTCTACAGCCGTTGCCCGGTAATTTCCGTGAGCAAAGCCGAGCCTCTCATCGACAGTGCCTTTCTTCATAAGCTAGAGCGCCTCGCGATCCGTTGGCAAAAGTCCTTTCCCGGTTTGGTCGGCGGCCATAACATTTCACGATCGTCGGGATCTGGCCAGGAATTTCTCGATCACCGGCACTTCCACCACGGGGACGACTTGCGTGCTGTCAACTGGCGTGCTTATCTCCGCCTCGAAAAGCTTTTTCTCAAGATGTTCCAGGTCGAGCCGCGCATTCCTGTCCGAATTTTGCTCGATACCAGCAGTTCCATGCAGACCGGGAGCAATCCAAAGTTCGAGTATGCCCGTAAACTCGCGGCCGCACTCTGCTATGTCGGGCTCGTTCGTCTCGATACGATCTGCCTGCAGCCCTTTGCAACCGGTCTCGGCGACGCCTTCCTTTGCGGAGGCGGTAGACACCGCTTCGTGCCCGCCGTCAACTTCCTTTCCAATCTGACCTCCAGCGGCACCACGAATTTCTTCCAGATCGCTCGCCAGTTCGTCGGTGAATATCCGCAACGCGGTATGGTCATCGTCCTGTCGGACTTCCTGGATGAGAACGACCCCGAGCGCCCCCTCCAGTACTTCGCCGACTTCGGACATGAGCTGATGCTGGTCCATCTCTGGGCCTAAGAAGATCGCGTTCCCACTTGGAACGGCCAACTCGATCTATATGATGCGGAGACGAACGAGAAACTTGAAATAACCTTCGACCTATCCCATAGTTATGGCAATATTAATCCCGTGAAAGTCTATGTGCAATCAGAAACAGTAGAAAGTATTGAGGTGAAGACAGGCAGCGATTTGTTTATCGAAGGCTT
>JBBSHP010000525.1:0-4406 GCA_038232555.1 Bryobacterales bacterium | reverse complement strand
ACCTCCGGCTCATTACGAAATCAATACTTTAACTGAAACTGCGGCTGGGGAACGCCGCCAGTCTGGCATGCGCTCAGTTACAGCCTGCCTGGGTCAGTTTTGGAAAGCAGAGGCGGGTCACTTCTCGCGAGCGCCGAAGCGTGAAGCAAGCTTTTTCGCGGAAGCGAGGTCCGCAGCCCCAGCGCAATCCGTTGGCCGGCGAAAACGAAAAGCTGCGGCGGCAGAATCAGCGTTTACAAGAAGAGTTGGAGAAAGCCCACATCGTCATTGATGTTCAAAAAAAAGTGGCCAGGCTGTTGGGCCGCACGATTCTGGAAGTCCCCGACGCGGAGAGATCCTCATGACCGCGTTGGAGCAACTCCGGGCCTTGGTAGGAGTGAAGCAGGCTTGTCAGGCACTGTCGGTTCCGCGTGCGACTTGGTACCGGCGGCGCAGCCGCCGTCTCACTCCTGCGCCTGTGGCCGCGAAGCGGCATTCCGCTCGGGCGCTTTCAGAACCCGAACAGTCCGCAGTTCTGGCGTGCCTGCATGAGGAGCGTTTTCAGGATTGCTCCCCGGCGCAGGTCTACGCCGCGCTGCTGGATGAAGGCCGGTTTCATTGCTCGATTCGCACCATGTATCGCTTGCTGGATACGTGTGGCGAAAGCCGGGAACGCCGCGATCAGCTCACCCATCCGTCGTATCAGAAGCCAGAGTTGCTGGCCACTGCGGCCAACCAGTTATGGAGTTGGGACATTACCAAACTGCGCGGCCCGGTGAAGTGGACGGCCTTCCACCTCTACGTCATCTTGGATGTTTTCAGCCGTTACGTGGTGGGCTGGATGATCGCCTATCGTGAAAGCGCCGAGTTGGCCAAGCGCTTGATCGAACATTCCTGCCGCAAGCAACTCATCGCGCCGGGACAGTTAATCATCCACGCCGATCGCGGCTCGTCGATGCAATCCAAACCCGTGGCACTGCTGATGGCCGACCTGGGCGTCACCAAAACACACAGCCGCCCTCATGTTTCCGACGACAATCCGTATTCTGAAAGCCAGTTCCGGACTTTGAAATACCGCCCTGGTTTCCCGGATCGCTTCGGCTCCATCGAAGATGCCCGCGGGTTTTGCCAGTCTTTCTTCCGCTGGTACAACTTCGAACACCACCACTCCGGTCTAGGCTTGATGACCCCCGCCGTGGTTCATCATGGCAAAGCTGCCGACCTTCTGGTCCACCGTCAAAACGTCCTGGATGCCGCCTTCCAAGCTCACCCCGAACGCTTCGTCCGCAAACCGCCCCAGCCGCCTTCTCTCCCTACCGCCGTCTGGATCAACAAGCCGCCTGCGGAGGGAAAAGCTCCTTAAACTCTCCCGCCCAGTGTCTCATTCTTGTTGACACGCACCGCTCTCCGGCTACGTAATAATTCGGAGGCTGCCGAGTTCTTCTGGCATCCGCTCCTGGAGTACATAGCACAGCTCGCCGCGATGGGGATAGTGAATTGTGCCTTGAAAAAGAATATGAGTTGGTGCGAGGAGGTTATCAATGTCCCGTCGGGCAGTTTCGTCATGATACTCGATGTAAACCACGCCTGTCCGGGGTAGCCAGCTCTCGAGGGCATGTAGGATAGGCACTTCGGTGCCCTCCGTATCCAGCTTCAGGATATCGATGCTCTGGATTCCTAGGGAGAGAAGAGTCGGCCTTGGATCCCGTACCTCCACCATGACGCTCGCAGAGGAATTGAGGGCACTCTTACCTAACGAATTAGTTGCCGGGTCGATTAAACCCAGGAAAAGCGGTTCAAACGCATCATGATTGGATAACCCGAAGTTGAAGGCGCGGGCATTGGCTAAATCCGCGGTATTGTTGAGCAAAACAGCAAAACACTCTGGATCGGGCTCGAAGGTAAACACGCGCGCTTCAGGATAGTGAAGCGCAAAATAGACACTAGCGGCACCGATATTTCCTCCCACATCCACGATCGTTAGCACATCTTTTAGAAACGGCAGGAGAGGATAACTTTTTCCTGTCAGCACGTCTCGTGATACCGCTCGACCGATCACAGTATCAAAAGTCTGAATCACCCGCTCCTGGCCGGCGCATAACATATCGGTCGAGACTATCTTTTTCAACGTGCAGTCAACTCTCGAGAAAAGGACGGAGCGAGGTCATCCACGGCAGTGTTGAGATTGTGGGGCGTTCAGAGAGAGAGCAAATCTCATGCGGGCTGTCTTCAAAGAGGTAAAAGTCCTTGTACCGGCTGCCGCTCTGGTTTGACGAGATCGAGTCGTAAAGGCGGATCTTATCCTCACGCTTGGCTTTATCCTCGTAGATAAAACAATCATGCAGAATGATCGGAGAGCTTAGAAGTGAGAGGGGCTTCTGGACGCCCAATAACAAGTGGTGGACAGCGTTCTCGAGTCCGTCAAAGTAGTGCATCCCAGGGCGATTTCGGAACAGCCTCATATTGAAATCGGGATAATGCTTTTCCGAAAGCACGAACTTATTCTCGGTGACACGCCAACACCGCGGGAAGCAAAACCCGTCGACGTCGTCCCGCCGAGTCCATCCCGGAATCCCTTCTGCAAACCCGGAAGCTAATCGCTCATCCGTATCCACCGTAAGGATCCAAGCTCCACGGGCTGCACGAAGATAAACGTTCCTTTGAGTGCTGTAATTTCCAGGCCAAGGGTGTGGGATGTAGACCGACTTGGGAATTGATTCCGCCACCGCTTTTGTTACGGAATCTGGCCCGCCATCAACGACAATGATTTCGTCTGCAAAGCTCATGTCCTTGAGACAATGCAGCAAAAGGTCTGGCGCTCCTTGGGTAATGATACAGGCGCTGAGTTGAATCTCAGACATTTGCCAGTTTTTCCTTCCGGTTCAATTGAAAGCTCCGCTTCCGATGTCAACTATAGAGTTCCGGTCCGCCGTCTTATAACACGTGCATAAATGCCACAAGATCCTGCTTCTCCTGAGGCGCGAGTAGCTTCATCCCGAGGTTGAACAATTCTACCGTGTCTTCCAAGTGAGACACGGCCGTCATGCATGTATAGAGGGCTGTCCTTCGCCCCCCGCAGCGTGAACGTCTTCACCGGACCGTCGCCCGGCATTCAAAAACGCTCGACGTGGAAGATCGTGCATCACATGAAGAGATCGGAGAAGCTATTCGGGCTTAAAGCTTCAGCACTACCTTGATGCAGCCGTCTTCCTTATCCCGGAACGTTTTGTATGCGGCGGGAGCTTCTTCCAGACTTACTCGGTGCGTAACCACAAACGATGGGTCGATTTCCCCGCTTTCGATCTTCTCCAGCAGCGGCTTCGTATAATGCTGCACATGAGTTTGCCCGGCCTTGATGGGCAGTCCTTTATTCATCGCGGCACCGAATGGGAACTTGTCTAGAAACCCGACATAGACACCGGGAACCGATACGGTTCCACTTTTCCGGCAACACATAATCGCTTCGCCAATCACATGCGCACGGTCGGTTGCTAGTCCCACGGCTGCTTTACCCGCGTCCAGAACCGCGTCCAGGCTGCCGGTGGAATGTGACTCCGCCCCCACTACATCAATGCACCGGTCGGGCCCCCGTCCAGACGTCATTTCCATCAACCGGTCGTACACCTTCTCTTTCGTGATTATCGATCGTCTCCGCCTTACCGGGCTTCGCCGCCATCGCAAGCCGTGCCGGCACCCGTTCAATCGAGATGACTCGGCCCGCGCCCAACATCCACGCGCTCTGAACGGCGAGTTGTCCTACCGGCCCACCGCCCCAAACCGCCACTGGCGTCATAAAGGTGCAAATCGGACCCGCAGATCGCGGTTAAAGTTATTTGAACGATGATGTCCCCCTCGTCCAAAAAGCTTCGGGTCAGGAACTGTATCTACCCGGACATCTTCTTTGCCGTGCCAAACCAAAGCTCGCATCCCTTCAGACTCTCACACATACTTGCTAATTCAAGGCCCGAGAACAATCTGGTTCAGCGTGCGTCTGGAATCTGAAAGCGCGCACCCGCTCCCGGTGGTGGAATCAAGTTAGTGGTGTCAACGCAAAATAGAAATGTTTATTCTCTACAAAGTAGAAATGTCCTATTTTGGCCGGGCTGAGGACAAGCGGCGTGATAAACCGCTGTCAGAGGGTTTTGACTTCAAGCGGTACTCGAGCTTTTGAGGTTGACTTTGATCCGCTGTATTTCTTTGGTGGAGTTTCGGAGGAGCGGAGGCCTTGGATAATTTAAACGCGAAGACTACCGGGCTGCTTTTGCCCGGCTTTCCTTTTGTCTTTTTAGTCGGGATCACATCGGCTCCTGAGGCTTGTAACCGGAACTCTGGTTGGCTTGGTGGACGCGAAGCTGAAACCGATCTTCGGGTGACTTTTCCAACTCGAAGTTCTTGTTCCAATCACTCCCAATCGTGCTCACTGGTGT
>JBBSHP010000524.1:0-4406 GCA_038232555.1 Bryobacterales bacterium | reverse complement strand
CGTGCTTGGACGGGATGTGGGCGTTGTAAAAGCCGCGCTGCCGCTGGATGACCCGGGCCTCCTCCACACGCTGGCACATTTCAGCCGATCCCATGCCGGCGTTCTTGCCGCGGAGTTCCTGATAGGCTACGGCGGGAACTTCGACGTGCAAATCGATACGGTCGAGTAAAGGGCCGCTGACCTTGCTGAGATAGCGCTGAATAATCGCTCCGGTGCATCGGCATTCGCGAGTGGGATCCGAGAAGAAGCCGCACGGACACGGGTTCATCGCCCCGACCAGCATGAAGTCTGCGGGAAAGGACAATGTCATGGTGCTGCGCGCGAGCGTCACCGAGCGTTCTTCTAAGGGCTGGCGAAGCATCTCCAGCACATTGCGGGGAAATTCCGGGAGTTCATCGAGGAACAGCACGCCATGATGAGCGAGACTGACCTCACCGGGCCGCGGAGTCCCTGATCCACCTCCGATCAAGCCGGCGTCGGAGATGGTATGGTGCGGCGAACGAAAGGGCCGGCGGGAAAGCAGGCCGACCCCGCGGGGCAGTATGCCCGCGACACTATGCACCTGGGTAGTTTGCAAAGCTTCCGGAAAGGTGAGCGGAGGAAGAATGCCGGAGAGCCGTTTCGCCAGCATGGTCTTACCGGATCCCGGCGGGCCGATCATCAGCACGTTGTGTGCTCCGGCCGCAGCGACTTCCAGGGCACGTTTCGCGCTATTTTGGCCGCGCACGTCACTGAAGTCCGCGACGGGCGTCGTTTCCGTAGCCTCTGGCCCGGCGGAAGCCAGCGTGGGCTGAAACTTGTCGGGCTGATTCAGGAACGCTACCACCTCGGACAAGTGCCGCATGCCGAACACCCGGACTCCCTCTGTGACCGCCGCCTCCACCGCGTTATCGAACGGCACCAACAGATTCGGGATGCCATGCTGACGCGCGCAGACCGCCATGGAGAGCACGCCTCGCACCGGTCGCAGGCTTCCGTCGAGCGAAAGCTCACCTACCAGCAGATGCTCGTCGCTGCGCGCGACCGTACCCATCGCGCCGAGAATGCCGAGCGCCATAGGTAGGTCAAAACCGGCTCCTTCTTTGCGCACATTCGCAGGTGCGAGGTTGATGGTAACGGCCTTGCTGGGATAGCCGAATCCGGAATTCATCATGGCCGACTTGATTCGCTCCCGGCTCTCGCGCACCGCCGTATCGGGCATTCCTACGGTGATGAAGTCCCGCGAATTGCCGGGATACATGTCGACTTCGACGTCGATAATATGGGCTTCAATGCCGAAAACGGCCGCACTTCGGGTTCGGAATAGAGCCATATCTCGAACCTAGTGCACCCTCCAGCCCATTTGTCTCGTGTGACCTGCAGGCAGTCCGCGCGGCCGCAGGGCGTTCTGCCCTGGTCGGATGCTGTGTTCTGATGCTGTGTTCTGATAGAGACATGCCCCGCATCGTTCCCTGGCTGCTTTTGGCGCTGCCCCTCTCAGCCGCCACGCCCCTCTTCAACGGCTCATTCGACGGGGCTGCCAAAGACTGGATCGTGGAGCGCGGCATCGCTTTTTCAGACAGCTCCGTCGCCCACCATAATCACAAGGCCCTGGTCGTCCAGCCTGCTGCCCAAGCTTCGGACGCCTTGATCCGGTCCGCGCCCGTCTCGCTCACCATCGGCAAGCGTTACGAGCTAAGCGGCTGGGTCCGCACCGATGACTTGCATGTCGCCGATACCGGGCGCTCTCCCATTGCGGTAGGCGCCGCCCTATCCATGGCATCCATGCCGTTCGACATGCACTCGGAATCGCTCGGCGGCACCCACGATTGGACTCGCCTGCAACTCCCCTTCGTGGCCACCCGAGCTCGCGACCAGATTGTTCTGAGCGTTGGCAATGGCGGTTCATTCAACGGTAAGGCTTGGTTCGAAGGCGTGAGTATCGACGAGATTTCGAGCCGCGATGCATGGCCTTCGCGCGCCGCCGTTCAGACTTTCGGACCCGCCTACCGCTACCCCACCGGCGGCTGGATTTATCTGCATATTGAAGGGCAACCCTACGAACGGGGCTATCAGCACGGCCATCTGATGTCGAAGGAGATCGTCACCTATCTCGAACGTTGCGCCGCCGATATCGATCCACGGGGCAAAACTGCAAGCTGGGACCAGGCCCGTACCACCGCGAACGCGTTGTTCCTCCGCGGCTTCGATAAAGAGATTCTGCAGGAGATGCAGGGTATCGCGGATGGCGCTTCGGATGCGGGCGCGCAATGGGAACGCCGCCGCATCGACCTTATCGATATCGTCACCGCCAACACCACAGTGGAACTGGGAGAATTGCGCAGCGCCTTGCCCATGACGCCCACCGGGCTCGAAGGCTTGCACCTGATGTCGCCGCACTATTACGACAAGATGCGGGATGTCCCGGTCACCTCGCGCTGCAGCGCTTTTGCGGCCACCGGCAAGGCCACTCGCGACGGCAAGATGGTCATCGCGCACATTACTATGTGGCCGCTCACACTCGCGGAGCAAACCAATCTCCTGCTCGACATCCAGCCCAGCAGCGGCCATCGCGTGTTGATGCAAAGCTATCCCGGCGGCATCGAGAGCGGCACGGACTGGTATCAGAACGATGCCGGCATAGTGCTCACCGAGACCACCATTCGCCAGAGCCCGTTCGACAGGGAAGGCACTCCGGTCGCCTACCGTGCTCGTAAAGCCATCCAGTATGGCGACAACATCGACCAGGTAGTGGAGCACCTTGCGCTCAAGAACAACGGCCTCTACACCAACGAGTGGCTGATCGCCGACGCTAAGAACGATGAGGTCGCAATGTTCGAGCTGGGTACGTATAAGACCAGGCTCTATCGCAGTTCAAAGAACGATTGGTTCGGCGGCACGGAAGGCTTTTACTGGGGTTGTAACAATGCCAAGGATCTGGGTGTCCGCCTGGAATATGCGCCCGACCCACAGGGCGCTCCGGCTCACCTCCCTTACGTTCCCGCCAGCCGCGACCTGAAGTGGCAGGAGCTCTATCAGCAGCACAGGGGCAAGATCGATGAGCAGTTTGCGTTTATGGCATTTCGCACCGCTCCGCTCGTCACTTCGTCGTCGATGGACGCGAAGGTGGCGACATCGGATCTGGCATCGCGGCTCATGACTTGGGCCGTTTTCGGCAAGCCGAATCAGCGTGAGTGGGTGCCCTCATCCATGCAGAAGCAAGGCTACGCCGGCAACGACGGAATCTATTCATCCGGCTACCGTCTGATCTCGGCGCAGCCGTCCGAATCGCTGGCCGCCACCATCCGCGAGAATGAGAAGACGCGCCTGGCTGGGAAGACGGCTCCGGCCGCGAACGCAGAGCCACAGACCTCCAAATCCTACCGGGATCGTTTATGGAAGGGCTGGATTTTGCCGGCGTCGGATGCCGACAACTGGTTGACCGCCGGATCCGCCGCCTATTATGAGGACCTCGAGTCGAACCACCTTGACCAGTCCATAGCCACGCATTGGGCCAAATACCGCGCAGCCACCCTCAACGAATCGCGCAATCCCATCCAATCCTTTCAGGCCGCCGAACACAAGGGAGCGCTCTTCCTCGATTCACTCCGCCGCGGAATGGGCGACGAGCGGTTCTTCCGCCTGATGACGGAGTTCTTTGCCGCTAACACTACCAAGCCCGTGAGCGCGGCAACTTTTCTGGATAAAGCAGGCGCAACCTTCGTGCTGCCGAAAGACCCGGGTGGGGCCTCCTACACCGCGGGCGATTTTGCCGGGCGTTTGGGATCGGCCATCGTGGTCTACGGAACCGTTTTCGATGCAGGCGCAAATCGCTATGCGGCCGAGCAGTTGCAAAAGCACTATCTGAACATGTTCGAGAGCGCCATGCCCATTCTCAAGGATTTCGAACTGACCGAAGACGATCTGCGCACGCACGATGTTGTTTTCATCGGACGCTCCGAAACCAATTCGGCCCTGGCCGCAATTGCGAAGCGGATCAACCTGGATTCGCAAGGCGGAATGTTCAACCTGGCCGGCCAGCATCACGCCCTCGAAACCGAAGCGCTTTTGCTCGCAGCCACCAATCCGCTAAACCGCAACAGGATGATCCTGGTGATGGCCGGTAACAACGCGCTCGCAACGGTGCGGTTGGCAAACCGTAGTCTAAGCCCGGGATCTCTGAACAGTGAATACACGGTCCTCAATGCAGGTGAGGAAACGGCATCCGGATTTCGACCCTTAGTTGGCTCAGCCGATCGGCCCGGGTTCTCCCAACACTAATGGTTGCCGGTGCGGAACAGCCCCACCGCCAATAGGCCCCAAGCAAAGATGAAGGCCAATCCGCCCAGGGGCGTAACGGCGCCCAACACGCGCGCCCCGCTCATTGCTAGCACATAAAGGCTGCCCGAAAATAGCACGATACCGAT
>JBBSHP010000523.1:0-4410 GCA_038232555.1 Bryobacterales bacterium | reverse complement strand
TCTGGCGCAGGGTGGACTGTGGTTCGGCGGCATGACCAAGACTCCGTGGAACCTGGAGCTGACCTCCAGCGGGTCGTCCGCCGGATCGGCTTCGGCTACGTCGGCGGGGCTCACCGGATTCGCCATTGGAGCTGAGACGCTCGGATCCATTGTGTCTCCCTCCACCCGCTGCGGCGTGGTGGGCCTTCGCCCTACGTATGGACGAGTGAGCCGGTTCGGCGCCATGGGGTTGAGCTGGACCATGGATAAAGTTGGGCCAATCTGCCGGTCGGTGGAAGACTGCGCGCTCGTGCTGAACGCAATTCGTGGGTCGGATCCACGCGATCTGGCCGCCGTAGACGCGGCCTTCGCATGGGAGCCAAAGCTCGGTTCTACAGGCCTGCGGGTCGGATTGCTCCAAACCGATTTCAAACGGATCCAAGGCGACAACAAGCCCGTCTACGATCAGGCCATTGCGGACTTGCGAACCACCGGCATGAAGCTGGAGCCTGTCGAATTGCCCAAGTTCAATGCGGGAGCTTTGCGCGTGATCCTCAACTCTGAAGCCGCGGCCGCGTTCGACGATCTCACACGCAGCGGCGGAGTGAATCAGCTCAAGGGACAGAGTCCCAACGATTGGCCTAATGCGTTTCGTGTGGCGCGCCTGATTCCCGCGGTCGAGTACATTCGCGCGCAACGGGCCCGCACTCTGCTGATGCGCGAGATGGACAAGTTCATGGGGAACTGGGACGTGCTGGTTTCGCCTACGAACAGCGGAAGCCTTTTAGTGACCAACTTGACGGGGCACCCACAGATTGTTGTTCCGTGCGGGTTCCCCAATAACAACCCGGTGGGACTGTTATTCACCGGAAAGCTTTATGAAGAGGGCACTCCCATGCGCTCCGCTATGATTTTCGAGCAGGCCACCAAGTGGCACAGTATGCATCCCAAGGTCGATTGGAGTTGACACATTTGAAATTTATACTTTGCCTTGCCGCGGTGGTGATCCTATCCGCTGCCGTCTCAAATAGAAGCGAATCACTGCCCGGCATGCCGCCTGTCCTGAATCCGCATGACATCTACTCGGAGGACCACGCCGGCAAACTGAGTCCCGTCGTCCGGAATTTTCCCTCGCGCGTTTATGTGCCTAACAGCGGCAGTAACACTGTGGACGTGATTGACCCAAAAACTTACAAGATAGTCGATCACTTTCCAGTGGGACGTCAGCCGCAGCACGTGGTGCCTTCCTATGATTTGACCAGCCTGTGGGTCCTCAACGATTTGGGCGACAGCATTACACAACTGGATCCCATGACAGGGAATAAAGGCAAGACCTGGGCGGTCGAAGATCCTTACAACTTGTACTTCACGCCCGATGGCAAGTGGGCTATCGTGGTGGCGGAGCGGAAGAAGCGGCTGGACTTCCGCGATCCTAAAACCTGGCGGCTGGACTATTCACTCCAGCTCCCTTGCCGTGGCGTGGATCACCTGGATTTCTCAGCCAATGGCCGCTATCTGATAGCTAGTTGTGAATTTTCTGGGGACATGGTCAAGGTCGATGTCGCCGAGCGCAAACTCATCGGCACGCTGCCTATTCGGAAGGGCGGGATGCCGCAGGATGTGAAGACTTCTCCCGATGGAAGGGTATTCTACGTGGCCGACATGATGTCGGACGGGGTGTGGATGGTAGATGGGGATCGTTTCGTAAAGATCGGATTTATTCCCACCGGGCATGGAGCGCACGGGCTTTACGCGAGCCGGGACTCCAAAGTGCTATACGTGTCCAACCGCGGCGAGGGCAGCGTTTCGGTGATCGATTTCGCCACCCGAAAGGTGATCAAGAAGTGGCAGTTTCCCGGAGGCGGCAGCCCGGACATGGGCGGCGTCTCCGCGGACGGCAAAGTCTTGTGGCTGGCTGGCCGTTATAACCACGAAGTGTATGCGATCGATACGGACACTGGCCACTTACTGGCGCGAATTCCGGTGGGCAAAGGGCCGCACGGGCTGTGCGTGTACCCGCAGCCAGGTCGCTATTCCCTGGGCCATACCGGCGTGTTCCGGTAACGGAGCTATGGGGCAAAAGCTGCTTGTTGCATGCCTGACCATGCTGGCGGGCATGCGCAGTTTCGGCGGGAATGTGCTGTTGAACCTCATGCCGATGCCGGCTAAAGTGACTTTTGGCGACGGCTTCCTTCCGATTGACGAGAACTTTTCGGTGGCGGTCAAAGGTAGCGTCGAGCCCCGTATAACGGCCGCTGTAGAGAGGCTGCTCAGGCGCCTTTCCAAGCAGACGCATCTCGCATTATCAGGCCAGAAGCCAATCGGTGCTACAACAGCGACGTTAGTCATCGATTGCGGACCAGGCGCCGAAGATGAGAGCTACGGGTTAGGCATCACAGCAACGCAGGCCCGCTTGACTGCCCGGACCGCCTTAGGCGTGTTGCACGGTATCGAGACATTTCTGCAACTGGTCCAAAGTGCTGACCGGAGGTTCTCCGTGCCCGTCCTGAGCATCGACGATAAGCCGCGTTTTTCATGGCGCGGACTGCACCTGGACGTGTCCCGGCACTGGATGCCACTAGATGTAGTGCTCCGCAATCTCGACGGAATGACGGCCGTGAAGCTCAATGTATTTCACTGGCATCTCTCCGACGATCAGGGCTTTCGCGTGGAGAGCAAAGTTTTTCCAAAGCTGCACGGGATGGGATCCGATGGGCAATACTACACGCAGGATCAGGTTCGTCAGGTGGTGGCCTATGCGCGGGAGCGCGGCATTCGAGTGGTTCCGGAATTCGACATGCCAGCGCACACCACCGCATGGTTTGTAGGCTATCCGGAACTTGCGAGCGCGCCGGGGCCCTACGAAATTGGGCGCACTTGGGGCATCTTTGCCCCTGCGATCGACCCCACTCGCGAATCCACCTATAATTTCCTCGACCGATTTATTGGCGAGATGGCGGGCCTGTTCCCCGATCCGTATTTTCATATCGGCGGTGATGAGGTGAATGGCCAACAGTGGAACGCAAGCGCAGAGATTCAAGAGTTCAAGAAGCGGGAAGGGTTGGATAATCATGGCATCCAAGCCCATTTCAACCGGCGTGTTCAGGCCATCGTTACAAAATACGGTAAGCGGATGGAGGGCTGGGATGAGATTCTCGACCCTGACCTGTCGAAGGGCATCGTGATTCAGTCCTGGCGGGGACAGAGGTCCCTGGCTCAGGCGGCCCGCTTGGGATACGACGGCATTCTTTCGGCCGGTTACTATCTTGATCTGATGCACTCTGCTGCCGAGCATTATGCGGTTGATCCAATGGACAAAGATTCTGCGGGTCTCACACCCAGGCAGCAGCAACACATCCTGGGCGGCGAGGCAGCCATGTGGGTGGAGTTCGCAACTCCCGAAAACGTGGACTCCCGAATATGGCCGCGAACGGCCGCTATTGCAGAGCGTTTCTGGTCTCCACGAACGCTGAAAGATCCGGTCGATATGTATCGGCGGCTTGAAGTGGTTAGTGAATGGCTTGATTCGCTCGGTCTCCAGCACCGCGCCAATTATTTGCCGATGCTGCGGCGGCTGGCTGGATCCAATACCGTGGAACCGGTGAAAACTTTGGCCGACATCTGCGAGCCAGTCAAAGAATATGTTCGGGCCCGCACCAGGAAGTATACCCAGCAGACGCCGCTCAATCGGATGGTAGACACGGTTCGTCCAGAGAGCGATACTGCACGTCACTTCAATGCGCTGAGCAGAAAGGATCAGAGAACTTGGCTGATTAAGTGGCGGGACAACGATGCAAACTTGCAGCCGATATTACAGCGCTCGCCTCTCTTAGGCGAAGTGGCACCCGTATCCGCGCATGTTATGCGGCTGGCCATGCTGGGGCTACAAGCCTTAGACTACTTGGAGTCGGGCAGGAAGGCACCCGCCGCTTGGGTCGCGGAACAGCGCGTCTTTCTTGCGAGCCTGAAGCGTGGCGAGGCGGAGTTGCTGATTTCAATTGCTCCGGCCATCGATCGTCTGGTTCTTAGCGCGTCCGGCCGCACAGGGTAGGGCATGGCACTTCAGTGTTGGTGTCGAGCGCTGCTTTTCGCCTTCATCGTCGCCACGACAAGTGCGGGCTGAGCCGCCGTGGAGCCACGCTACGATACCCTGGACGCCTGTGCGCATTATTGCCCCATTGTCTCTGTCTGGCTGCGTCATAATCGACGCATGAGGTCGATTCTGGTCTTTGGCTGGCTGCTTACGACCTTGATGCCGGCGGCCGCCGAGGACGCCCAGCCACTCTTGAATGGCAGGAACCTGGAGGGCTGGGAAGTTATCGCGATGGTATCTGGATTGTTATGGCCGACGGCACGCTACTTGGTGAGCGCCGGCCCTCGAAAGAGTTTCCGGCTCCTGGAGCGGCCACCGTCACGCGCAAAGAGTATACT
>JBBSHP010000522.1:0-4412 GCA_038232555.1 Bryobacterales bacterium | reverse complement strand
AAGGGCCACAAAAGGCGCACCGCCCAACATGCCGATAACTTGTACAATCAAGCGCCCGCGTGGCGTACTTTTCATAAGAACATCCGCCCACCAGCCACCCCCGAGGGCGCCTAGCAGACTACCCAATTGGGCAAAAATGGTGGCACTCAGCCCCGCTGCGGCCAGATCCAGATGGAAGCGTTCGAAGAGAAACGACGGCATCCACGACAGCAGAACCACAGCCACGAAGTTGGCGCATACGAAAGCGCCCATTAATAGCAAGGCACGCTTTGAGCCCAGGATTAAACGCAGGGTTTGTGAAACCGGCAGAGCTGCCTGGGTTGATCCAGGCGCCGCAACGTTGGTCCACGAGCCTGCGCCCAGCCCTCTGGCGGGTTCACGCAAAAACTTCTGCAGCGCCAGTCCCAGCAAAATGCCTGAAGAGCCGAACACGATAAAGGACCAGCGCCACCCGTGCGCCTGCCCTATCAGGCCGGCGAAATAGCCGCCAGCTACGGTCCCGGCGTACACACCGGTGACCAGGATACCGAGCGCCCGGGAACGCGTGCCTCTGGAATGATAATCGCCGATCATCGACGTGGCGGCAGGATAGTAGATCGTCTCGCCTAGACCTTCGGCGGCCCGCAGCAAAAGAAGCTGGCGAAAGGTTCGCGAAAACCCTGTCGCAATACAAATCGCACTCCACAAGTGCAAGCCCGTCAGGATCGCGGATTTTCTTCGTATTCTATCTACGATCAGCCCGGCCAGCGGCGCTCCCAAACCGTAGATCCAGGCGAAAGCTGAGCCGAGCAGACCCAACTCGATCAGACCCAGGTGAAATTCCCGCTGCAACAATGGGAACACCGAAAAAACGGCTTGACGGTCTGCGTAATTGAAAAAGCACATACCCCACAGCATCAGGACTACCCACCAGCGGTACTGCGGCGAGAAGACCCGCGCAGGCGACTCCCGTCCGGAAAACCCTACGCCCCTGGCCATTTCAAAATTCTACACTGTATTTCATTTCCTTTTGCTTTCCGCGTAATTTCGTGTAAGATCGAGAAACAGTGCGGAAAAACATCTTTCAGCAGTCGCAAATCCCAATTCGCTTTCGCTCGGCCGGCGTTGTTTTGCTCGCGATCATATTACTGGGCGGCAGCTTCAGCGCATCCAGTCAGGCGATTTTCGGGTCGATTCAGGGCACGCTCACCGATCCATCCGGGGCGACCATCCCCGATGTAAAGGTCACGGCTCGTAATCTCGACACCGGAATCGTTTTCCAGGCGGCATCCAACGGCGTAGGGCTATACGTCTTCGGGCAACTCCCGCCCGGTTCTTACGAGGTTTCCGCGGAGCACGCCGGGTTCGCGAAATCCGTTCAGCAAAGAGTCGTGGTTCGCGTCAATGACCCACGCCGCCTGGACATCGTAATGAAGGTTGGAGAGGTGACGCAGGACGTCAATGTCACCGCGGAAGCGCCACTGGTGCAAACCGAAGGCAACGCCATTGGAAAGGTGGTAGAGGAGCGAACCATAAAAAACCTGCCGCTGAGCGGGCGTAACGCTTTTTCGCTGATGTTATTGGCGCCCGGTGCCCAGCAGACCGTCGTCAGCAACGGCACTTCCGGCGACCCCCAGCCCCGGCTCAGCGGCGGACGCACCCGAACCTCCGAGTTCACCATCGATGGCACCTCTTCAACCGATCCGCGGCGCGGCGATACCGTATATTCCCCTAATTTGGACGCGGTCCAGGAATTCTCCGTCCAGACTGAAGGCATTCCCGCCGAGTACGGACGTTTAACCGGCGGAATCGTGAATGCCACCCTCAAATCCGGGACAAATCAGTTTCACGGCAACTTGTTCGAATTTCTTCGGAACGCCGCGTTCGACGCGCGCAATTTCTTTTCTGCGACAGTGCCGGCGCGCGTCTTTAATCAGTTTGGCGGAATGGTGGGTGGTCCCATCATACGCAATCGCACGTTTTTCTTCGTGGATTATCAGGGCACCCGGAATCGTCAGCAATCCGTCTTCAACTTGACCGTTCCCACGCTTCAGCAGAGAGCAGGCGATTTTTCACAGATCCTCGGCGCTCAGATCGGATTGGATGCGTTAGGCCGCCCGGTTCTTCAAAATCAAATATTCGATCCGGCCAGTACTCGTACCGCCCCGAACGGAAAACTCGTGCGCGATCCCTTTCTTGGAAACAGAATTCCCTCCGACAAATTCGACGCCGCAGGCTTCAACGTCTTGCGCCTCTATCCGCTTCCCACACGAGCCGGACTGACGCAAAATTACTCTTCTTTGAATTCGGGGGGGGTGAATCAGGATCAGTTCGACGTGCGCGTGGATCAAAGATTTACGGACAAAGATCTTTTCTTTGCGCGCATCTCCCGAGATAGACAAGATAACATCACGGCACGTCCCTACTCTTCCGCGGCAACCGGCGGATCGCTTGGCCAACTCAACGTCTTCTGGACAGCCGCATTGGACTGGACTCGGACAATCAATCCAACTACTATCAACGATGTCCGGCTGGGAGCCTTGCGCGGCGAGTTGAACCGCTTGCTGCCGGCTACTGATATTAAGAGCCTCGGCATCCCTAACCTGCCTCCCGGTCACCTGCCGAATTTCACGATCTCCGGGTATGACACCCTGGGCGATGCGGCGGTTTTCGATCCGACGCAGGAATCTTACCAAGTGCAGGATATCGTCACCCTAGTCCGAGGTCGTCATATCTTAAAGTTCGGAGCGGACTTCAGAAGATTCCGTATCAACGATTTGCAGCTTAGCGCGAACGGCACTTTCGTCTTGAGCCGGAATCAAACCGCCAGTCCTTTACTTGGCCTCTCCGGCAATCCTATCGCCAGCCTGCTCTTAGGCGTGGCCGATCAGTTTACCAATGATCCCAACCGGGGGCGATTTTATCAGCGCTCAAACTATCTGGGTGTCTATGCCCAGGATGAGTTTAAGTTCAGCTCCAATTTCACGCTGAATATTGGCCTCCGCTATGACGTGGAGCAACAGCCCAACGAGACCAGATGGAATGGATCCAACTTCGATCTCATCTCGGGCCAGCTATTGACCATGCGGCAGCTTGGAAGCAACCGCATCCAACAGACAAAGTGGACCAATCTCGGTCCACGAGTGGGGATCGCTTGGAAACCGTGGGGTTCAGGAACCGTTATTCGTAGTTCCTACGGTATCTTCTACACGCCCCTTACTGGCCGAGCCACTTCCGCTTTCGACCGCTGGCCCCAGTCCCAGGCCTTAACCATACAAAGCGCCGGGGTCGATCCCGCCGTAATCATATCGAAAACGCCCGCTTCTCTTGCGAGCAACCCCAACGGGTACGGCCTCTCTCACTCCCATGATGACGTGAAGGCCCCGGTCGGATATTTTGAGCAATGGAATTTTGATCTACAGCGGGAAGTCCGCGGGCATATATTGCTGCAGGCGACCTATGTAGGCAGCGTCGGAAAGCACTTGATGGCGAACGTTCAATATAACGAGATCCCGATTCAAGTGGTCCGGGCGAATGGCGGCGGCTCCCAGAGCTTGCGGCCCTATCCCAATTTCCCGAACATCGGCACTTTCTGCGAGTGCCAGAGTTCCAGTTATCATGCGCTGGAACTTAGCGCCGAAAAACGGTACAGCTCTGGCGTGACATTTCTGGCTTCGTACACCTGGTCTAAATTCATCGACGAGCAGGACGATAACTTCAGTGCTCTGTTTCCGGAGTCTTCCTATAATCGCCGTCTGGAAAAGGGCCTTAGCTTGGCGAATATCCCACAGCGGTTCGTACTCTCCTCGGTGTATGATCTTCCATTTGGGAAAGGCCGGCCCTACCTCAGTTCCGGGTTGCTTTCGCACATTGTGGGGGGCTGGCAAGGCGGAGGCATTCTCAGCGTTCAGCACGGGCAGATCGTATGGATCAATCAGCCCAACAACACCTCCCAGACTTTCAGCCAGCAATTCCGCCCCAACCTGATTGCGGATCCAAATCTTTCGAGTGAGCGAACTCTGACGCATTGGTTTAACACAGCGGCCTTCGTGGCTCCCCCTCCTCTGACGCTCGGGAATAGCAACAAGACCCCGAATCTATACGGTCCGCATTGGATCAATCTCGATTTCAGCCTTCACCGCAATATTCAGCTTCCCCTCAGCGAGCAGTCCAGACTCGAAGTTCGAGGTGAATGCTTCAACTGCTTCAATCGCGCAAATTTCAATCCGCCGAACGGGCAGTTTGGAACCGCAGCTTTCGGTCAGATCACGGCAGCACAGCCGGGTAGAAGCTTGCAGGTTGCGATGAAGTTCTGGTTTTGACCATTCTGTTCCGCGCTCCTCGACGGACCTTGATTGCGACTCTGAGTCGGGACGTGTCGCAAACCGATCTGGTACGGTGAAGCGGATGCGCGAGCGCCGGCCAGCACTGTT
>JBBSHP010000521.1:0-4417 GCA_038232555.1 Bryobacterales bacterium | reverse complement strand
CGCCTGGAGATTCGAGCGCTGGAACAACGCGACCGCGAGGGGTACTTGAAACTCCCGCAAGGGCCTAACGAATGGGTGGCCTGGGAATCGAAGGCAGCGTGGCCGGACGAATAGCGAGAGGAGACATCCGACTGGTATTGACTCGCGAATTGACTCGCGATACCGCCGTCGACGGTGACCGTGGCACCGTTCAGTCCACCATCCGAGGTGTTCCATCCGAAGTAATGCCCAATGAAACCGACGGTCTGAAAGCCCCGTGCGCAGTAAATCTATCAGTCTCCTCGGACGAGGATGACGGAGATCCGCCAGTCTGGTGCCCGTTTTCTTCCCCCGTTGCGGCACCCTGCCGTGGCGTTCACAATCTTCTAGTAATTCTTTTCCGCCTTGTAAGCTCGCGTCCTCATACAGTTGCAGCACAAACCACAAACTCACTTCGCCTCCCGCCGCCCACCGGGCTTATACAATTAAGTCACTCGGGGATAGTCGGGAACAACCATCGCTGCTGGGCGCATTTGAAAACAGGAACGGGGAATGGAGCGAAATTTTGAAAAAACAAGCAAAGTTTTGCGCAGATGCGCAGACGGCCTGTAATCAACTACTTACAAGGTGACCCGGGCATCGCATCTCGAGAGCGCGCGTTGGTGCACCGGCGCGGTGTCCCAGGCGCGGTTATGATATAGTAGCTACCGGCGGGTAAGGTGCCGTAAACTTGCTTCGCTTCCAGCCATCATTTGTACCAATACTTAGGAGATAACATGCAACTTCGTCCGCTGCACGACCGCATTCTGGTGAGACGTCTGGATGAACAGGAGTCCAAACGGGGCAGCATCATCATTCCGGACTCTGCCAAAGAGAAGCCGCAACAGGCCGAGGTCGTCGCCATCGGTGCCGGTAAACTGCACGAGGAGACGGGTGACCGCCAAACCATCGACGTCAAACCGGGGGATCGCATTCTGTTTGGGAAGTATTCCGGCTCAGAGATTAAAGTGGGCGGCGAAGAGTTCCTGATCCTGCGTGAGGACGAGATTCTGGGAGTTCTCTCCTGATGTCAGGGTACCTTCGCCTCCTTATCCTGGCGACCGTTGCGCTAGGAATTGGGTCTGCGCAAACCAAAGTTGGCGTCATCAATTCCCAGCAAGCCGTATTCGGGACCGCCGAGTTTAAGAAATGGAAGACGGACGCGGAGACGCGTTTTAAGCCCCGACAGGACCAGCTTCAAAAATTGCAGAAGGATCTCGCGGACATTCAGGCTCAATTGCAGAGCGGCAAATTGAACCAGCAGGGCGAGCAGGAACTCACTGCTCAGGGCCAGCGCAAGCAGCGCGAAGGGCAGCGCATGCAGCAGGACTATCAGGACGATCTGGATCGTGAACAGAACGATGTGTTGCAAAAAATGGGCACCCGAATGCGCGATCTCGTTACCAAGCTGGCCGAATCCAAAGGGCTGGACGTGGTGATGGACGCTGGTAACACGGTCTTTTTTAAGCCTGCTCTCGACATTACGAACGAGGCCATGACGGCTTATGACAAAGCCTATCCGGTAAAATAGCGGCTGGCAATGTCCAGTTACCTGGAAGAGTACGGCTCAGCTGAGGAGCAAAAGGCCAAACGCGGCAGGCTTGTAAAACGCGCCGTCATTGGCCTCATTCTGGTATTGACTTTGGCCGGCTTGGGCTACGTGTTGTTCAAAAACTATCCCGAAGAGCGGCAAGCGAAGGCCTTTCTCGAGAACTTGCGAAAGCCGGATTTTCAGGCAGCTTATCGCATGTGGGGGTGCACGGAATTCACTCCCTGCCGCGACTACGGCTTCCAGAAATTCATGGAGGATTGGGGCCCCAAAGGCTCCCATGCCGATATCGGGTCCGCGCACATTGGCATGTCGCAATCCTGCGGAACGGGCGTGATTCTCCGGATCGATTACAACGGGGCTGAGGCCGTTCCTTTGTGGGTGGAACGTGGCACCAACCTGGTCAGCTTCGCTCCCTGGCCTGAGTGCCCCGGACGTCATCTGCATATCGGAACGTTCCTGCGTTCTCTATTCAAATAACACTTAGGCCGATAGCGGGCGAAAACATGAATTTCGCAATCGTGGGAGCGGGTCTGATTGGTGCGAAACGCTTAAAATCATTTCGTGCCAGACACGTTTTGATCGGAGCTGCCGACCTGGTGCTGGAGCGGGCGGAGTCGCTCGCTAACCAATATCCAGGCGCAGCGGCGACTACAGACTGGCAGGCCCTGCTTCAGCGGTCGGACGTGGATGCCGTGGTGGTCGCTACCACCAACGACGCGCTGGCCCCGGTGTGTCTCGCGGCCATCTCGGCGGGCAAGCATGTCATCGTGGAGAAGCCGGCCGCGCGCACAAAACAGGAACTGGATGCGGTTATCAAGGCAGCATCCACCAGCGGCGTCATCGTGCAGGTTGGGTTGAATCATCGTTATCATCCCGCGCTGCGGAAGGCGCGCGAGATTGTGGATTCCGGAGTGCTCGGCCCGTTGATGTTTGTACGCGGGCGTTATGGGCACGGAGGACGATTGGGGTACGACCGTGAATGGAGGGCCAACCCGGAAGTTTCCGGGGGCGGTGAATTGATCGATCAAGGCGTTCACCTGATCGATCTGGCCCGGTGGTTTCTGGGCGAGTTCACCGGCATCGAAGGGCACGCGCTCACGTATTTCTGGGACATGCCTGTCGATGACAACGCCTTTCTTTGCTTACGCACTCCCCGGGATCAGGTGGCGTGGCTGCATGTGAGTTGCACGGAGTGGAAGAATATGTTTTCGCTCGAAATCTATGGGCGCGATGGGAAGCTCGACATCCGGGGACTTGGCGGCAGTTACGGTGTCGAGAGTATCGCCTACTATAAAATGTTGCCGCAAATGGGTCCTCCGGAAACCACTATGTGGGAGTTCCCCGGCGAGGATGTGTCGTGGAGTCTGGAGATGGCTGATTTTGAGAGAGCGATTGCGACTGGACGTACGCACGGTCCAACTCTCGCCGACGCCGCCGCGGCGCTGACGATTATCGAGCAAATCTACGCGGGGTCGGGCTATCCCCGATCTCAGGCCCTCGCGGCCGATTCGCGCAGAAGAGAAGATGATTATTACTCGTAGTCCGCTGCGGCTTTCTCTCGGCGGCGGCGGGACCGACTTGCCGTCTTATTACGAAAAGTTTGGCGGATTCCTGATTGCGGCTGCTATCGACAAGTATGTCTACATCACCATCCATCAAACATTCGCACGCGAATTGATTGTGAAGTACTCCCACCTGGAGCGGGTCTCATCGGTCGATGAAATCGAGCATCCCATCGTCCGCGAAGCCCTCCGAATGGTCAACATCCAGGAGCCGAATCTTGAAATTACAAGCATGGCGGATATTCCGGCGGGCACCGGGTTGGGTTCCTCCGGCAGCTTTACTACGGCGCTGCTGAAGGCGCTTCATACACTGTTGAAGAACTTGGTGCACCCGGCCGAACTCGCTGAACAGGCTTGCGAGATTGAGCTGACACGTCTGGGCGAACCGATCGGCAAGCAGGATCAATACATCTCGGCCTACGGTGGAATCACGTGTTTCCGGTTTGAGCCGGGCGGCCGCGTGGAAGCCTGGCCTCTCCGGCTGTCCACGGAAACACTGCACAACCTGGAAGACAATTTGATGCTGTTTTTTACCGGCTTCGCTCGATCAGCTTCGTCGATTTTGAAGGAGCAGGATGAAAAGAGTAAACAGGACGACGCTGCAATGATGGAGAATTTGCACTTCGTGAAGGACCTGGGGCTGAAAAGTCAAAGCGCCCTGGAAGCTGGCGATTTGCGTGAGTTCGCCGCCCTGATGGCAGTGCATTGGGAGCACAAGAAAAAGCGGTCCAGCGGCATGAGCAATGGCCAGATCGATGAGTGGTATGAGTTGGCCTTGAACAATGGCGCGCTCGGCGGCAAGTTGATCGGAGCCGGCGGGGGCGGCTTTCTGATGTTTTACTCCGAAGAGAAAAGCCGGCTGCGCCACACCCTCACCAGGGCCGGATTACGAGAGGTTCGGTTTCGGTTTGACTTCGAGGGTACCAAAGTGTTCGCGGCATGAGCCTGTCCTGCGCGATTCTGGCCGGCGGCCTGGGCACGCGCCTCTTTCCTGTCACTGAGCGAATTCCCAAAGCTCTGGTGGAGGTGGCCGGTGTGCCCTTTATCAGCCACCAACTCAGGCTTCTCCGCTCGCGCGGGATTCAAAACGTGGTGCTATGTATTGGTCACTTGGGAAGCAAGCTACAGGAATATTTGCAACACCATCCCGAACCCGGCATGCACATTGCATTCTCCCTAGATGGGCCCACTTTAGATGGGCCCACTCTGCTCGGAACGGCGGGGGCGTTACTTCGGGCGCTCCCTTTGCTGGGCGATGCGTTCTTCGTTGTTTATGGAGATTCGT
>JBBSHP010000520.1:0-4424 GCA_038232555.1 Bryobacterales bacterium | reverse complement strand
GGCTGGACCGCCGCCATCATTTTGACGTGCCCCATATGATGAATAAAGCGCTTTCCGTTTTGTGGCCGGAAGCTGCAATCGAAAACCGGAAGGTGCTCTTCCTTCAAACCGGGCGCACCCTCGATGGTCCCGGTAGCGTCAATGTGGGTGACAATGATCTCGACCTGCTCGGGGCTGTAACCCAACTTGATCAGAGCTTGGGGAACGGTGCTGTTGACGATTTTGATGACCCCACCGCCCACCAGCTTTTTATATTTCACTAGCGCCAGATCCGGTTCAATACCTGTTGTGTCGCAATCCATCATGAACCCAATGGTCCCGGTCGGAGCAATCACCGTGGTTTGTGCATTACGGAATCCAACTCGCTCCCCGAGTTCGAAAGCATCTTTCCAGACCTGTCCCGCAGCCTGGTAAAGATCCGCTGGGACGCGATGGCTATCGACGTGGCTCACAGCGCGCCCATGCATCTGGATGACATCCAGAAAGGACTCCTCATTTACCGCGTAGCCGGGGCAGGGCCCGGTGCCCTCGGCAATGCGAGCGCTGGTCAGGTAGGCTTGGCCGCACATTACCGCGCTGATCGCGGCGGCCCAATCCCTTCCCTGCGCGCTGTCGTAGGGGATTCCCATCGACATCAACAGCGCGCCCACATTGGCGAAGCCTAGGCCCAGCGGACGAAAATCGTGGGAGTTCCGTGCGATCTTTTCCGTTGGATAGCTGGCGCTATCGACGATGATCTCCTGGGCGAGAGTCATCGTGTCGCAGGCGTGGCGGAACGCTTCAACATCGAACCGGCCACCCGGCCCCACAAACTTCATCAGGTTGAGGGAGGATAGGTTGCAAGCCGAATCGTCCAGGAACATGTATTCGGAGCAAGGGTTCGAAGCATTGATGCGGCCAGTCCCTTTCGACGTATGCCAGCGGTTCACGGTGGTGTCGAACTGCATCCCAGGATCGCCGCACTGGTGCGTGGCCTGCGCAATCTCACGGAGCAGCTCTTTGGCCTTGTAGCGTTTTACAGGCTGGCCATTCAGTCCGGAGCGGGTCCACCAATCACGATCTTCTGTGGCCGCTTCCATAAATTCGTCGGTGGCCCGCACGGAATTGTTCGCGTTCTGGAAGAAGATTGATCCGTAGGCTTCGCCGTCCAGCGATGAATCGTACCCTGCATCGATCAGCGTATGCGCTTTCTTCTCTTCCTTGGCCTTGCACCAGATGAACTTGTCGATGTCGGGGTGCTCGGCATTCAGGATCACCATTTTCGCCGCTCGCCGCGTCTTACCGCCGGATTTGATCACGCCCGCGAAAGCATCGAAGCCTTTCATGAAACTGAGCGGGCCGGAGGCTCTGCCGCCCCCCGACAGAATGGCGTCTTCTTCCCGGAGCGAAGACAGGTTCGTGCCCGTCCCCGATCCCCATTTGAAAAGCATGCCTTCCGTCTTGGCCAGTTCGAGAATGGATTCCAGCGTATCGCCTACCGAATTGATGAAACAGGCCGAGCACTGCGGACGATGCGAGCCTTTCTTCAGCTTCACTACCTGCCCCACCGATTCATCGAAAAAGAAGCCGTAGCCGCGCGCCTCTTTCACCCCCACGTTGAACCATACCGGAGAATTAAAGCAGGCCTTTTGAGTAAGCATCAGGTGCGCCAGCTCATTCCGAAAGTTCTCGCCGTCTTCTTCCGTTTTGAAGTAGTGGCCCTGCTTCCCCCAATTGGCGATGGTATCCACGACCCGGTGCACCAGTTGCGCCACACTACGCTCGCGATCCGGAGATCCCAACTTTCCATGGAAGTACTTACTCGCCACGATGTTGGTGGCGGTTTGTGACCAGTCGGCCGGGATCTCGATATCGTGCTGCTCGAAGATGATTGCGCCTTTGTCGTTGCCGATCGCGGCCGTGCGCAACTCCCACTGAATTTCATCGTAAGGCGTTTTGCCGGCGTCCAGCTTCTGCGTAAAGTGCTTCGGGAAATTAATACCAGTGCGTTCCGCGACGGGAAGGCTGTGTTTCGGAGAAGCTGACCGCAACTCGTTTACTTTGTTGCTCAAATCGACGCTAAGTTGTCCCATGGGGTCTTTGGTTCGGAAGGGTTCCTTGTCTACATTGTCCCAAAACAAAAGATGCGTTTGGGAACTGTTTGTAATGATGCTGCAATATGTAGTGGTTCGTCAAGGATTATATCTATATGCTGTGCAGCAACTTGCGCAATCATGCGCCGAGATATCGGCTACCGTAGCCTGATCGTCCTGCCGGTTCGAGCGGATTCCCGTGCCGCTACCAGGATCTCCGTTACGATGATGTTGTTGTCGAGAGACGACAGTCCTTCCGGTTTCAGCCTGCCCCGAACCACAGCGGTCAGGTACGACAGGGAGTCCTGTTTGTCGGCGGGCAGCAAAGCAGGGGTGCGTGGCTGCTCTTCTCCGCCGGGTAGACGGACGCGCAGCGCATTTCCGCCCACCGCGATGGCATAGCCGGTAGCACCGTAGACTTCAAAATCCTTGCGGCTGAAGGGCCAGTTCCACGATCCCTGGATGATGCCCAGCGCTTTGGGATATTCAACCAGGATATTGGCCTCGTCGTCTACGTGCTGGTAGATTTTGGGTTTGATCTGCTGGGTGATGGCGGTGACCGCCAGAGGCCGCTGGTTATCCATCATCCACGTCATCAAGTTCGCTCCGTAGCAGCCGAAATCGAAAAGCGCGCCCGCCCCATTCTTGGCGGGATCGGTGAGCCAGCCCAGGAACTCCGGTCCCACGTGGATCTGCTGGGGCCCTTGATGGCCATCCATCGCGACCATCTTACGGATATCGCCGACGGCATGCTGCTCTTTGATCAGATTCCACATGGCTCCGTGGCTCCGATACCAAGTGGTCTCGTAATTGACGATGACCTGGATCTTGCCGCTCTCGGCCGCGCGCTGGATAGCTCGAGCGTGTTCCATGCTCACCGCGAGAGGCTTTTCCATCATCACGTGGATGTGCCGCGGTGCACAGGCCTCTACCACCATGGCGTGATCGTAGGTGTTCGTGAAAGAGGCCACTGCTTCCGGCTTTACCTGGTCCAGCATCTTCGACAAATCTGTGAAGAAAAGCTGATCTGGCAAGGCATACTGCTTCGCGTACTGCCGCTGCAAGGCAGTGTCCGGTTCAAAGACACCCACCAGATCCAGGTTCGCATTGTTATGGTATGAGCGCAGGAAGCCACCCACGTGGCCATGCACCAACCCGGCGATGGCCAGCCGGAGGGGTTTCCGATCAGGCGGGGTCTGGGCCACCAATACCGAAAGCAAGAAAAATAGGACTGCGGCCACTCGAAGCTGCATGTCCTCCATTTGAACATGTGTTTAGGGTGCACTTCAGATTTATGAGGTGAAGTCACGCAGCAGCCACGGTCGGCGTGGCTCGTCGTTCCCAGAAATCCTCGAAGCGTCCGCTGAGTTTGGCGCAGCGCAGAGCGATGATAGCGTTGGCGCCGGAGACGGTCCAGTGCATGCCGGCCCGCTTGAGCCGCGTCCCGATCGCCACTTTGCATCCGGCCTCCAGGACACCAGTGGAGGTGCACGAACCTTGCGCGTGGAACTTTGGATAGCGCATGCGTCGGCGGTTACGAAAAATGTAGAGTGCACATTTGGCTGCCTCAACGGAGGAGCCGATATGCGGACGAAGCGCCCTGACGATGGCGCGCAGCTTACCATCATCCAGTTCGGTGCAGCGCTCCGAGGCCCACGATTTGGCTTCCAGACTGGTTGCGCCGAAGATGGATTGAGCGGCTCGATGCAGGGCTTCTTTGGCATGGGACCGATCGAGGATCTGGATGGCGCTAGGAAACAGTTCCCTGGCCGTGTTCCAGATCCAGAGAGAACCATCGCCCAGCACCACGCATCGAGGCGCCTCCGTGAAGCCTCGACGCGTGGCTTCTCGCAACACGCGCTCAGCCAGGTCGGATCGTTTGGGGCTGGTGTCCAAGGCGGCGGCGCTTTCGATGGCGGCCGAATAAGTGATCGAACCCGAGTCCCGCACCGGTTTACTCTCCTCGTCCCGCGCTTCGGCGGTCCACACGGTGACAACCTTGGCCTCGCGGGTTTTCGCGGAGCCATCCGGCTGCTTGCCAGCTCGGTGGGCGACTTCGGAAGGGCGCATCGGCACGCCGGTGCCATCCATCCCCAGGTACATCGTCGGAGCGACTTCGCCCATTCGGTCCACGCAGACGCGTTCGTCGGCAGCGATTTCAGATCCCAGCGCTTCGGCGGCTCGTTGCACTTGGCTGACGCTGACCTCCACCCCCGCCAACTCGTGCAGCAAGGTGCTACTCTCCTCGAAACTCACCAGCGCCGCCGTGCTGGCTGTCATGCGCAGAACCCCCGGTGTGAGCGAAAACAACTCCAGCCGCAGAGCGCGGTCGCGCGGGCAGAATCCACGCTG
>JBBSHP010000519.1:0-4430 GCA_038232555.1 Bryobacterales bacterium | reverse complement strand
TCATCAGAGGATGTTTCTAAAACTAACTCCTCTTGTTCGTCTGATATGTCATGCGCCGAAAGGATTTGGTGGAACTCGTCGGCTCTCACGTATTCGTCGTTTAGCTCGACGCCAGCCAAGTACAAGGTTGAGTGGGTTTCACCTAGATCCGACAGCCTCCAGCGATTGCCGCTAAGCGCCTCGACTCCAATTTCGATAGCGTCGCCATTCGGCTTCAAGATTGGCAGTACTGCAGTAAGGCAACCGTGACCAGTGGGGCTGCACTCGATCTCCTGGCCGAACCATTGAAGCACTGAGGTCTTTAGCTGTTCGCAGTCCATCGGCACGATTCGACTTTACGGCTTCCCTATGACAAAGGTCAAGCGTGACCGTTTTCACGCAACCGCTTTCGCTTGAGTTTTTGCTTTTCGTACCGAGCCAATTTAGCGTTCAATTCGGTTTTTGGCACTGCTATCAAGCGACGGGTGAGGTCTTCAAACTTTCTGAATGCTCCTTCGGGATCTTCCACGACGAGGGGATTTTTTATTGGCACTCTTCTCCTCCGCCTTCAGAACCGATAAGTTGCTTCCATGTGAGGCGACGGCCCACTGCGGAGGAGCACACACGAATGAATCTATCGGCGTCCGTTTCATTCCGTTGGTTGTACCGGAATGCCTGTTCATCCAAGTATCGAAACAGGTGGAACGGCTCGACACTAACGTAGGTCCCGTTGATACCTCGCTTCAGCAAACTCCAGAAATTTTCGCAATTGTTCGTGTGCACGTGGCCGTCTACATATTGCTCGGCGTGATTGATTACTTGATGAGCAAACTCAGGCGATAATCCATCGTACGACTTCAGTTCATTGGTGAATAGATTCGACCCTGGTTCAACGTGCTCACGGACGAACGACTGGAGCGGCTGTTTCTTACGGCTCGGCACCACTGTGGCTCGAACTTGACCGTGCCGCTCAAGGACCGCCATCACGACCGCTTTGCCAGAAGGGCCGCGACCGTGAATTGTCTTCAGCCGCTTATCGCGGTGCATGTTCCGTGCTTTACCACCGATAAAGGACTCGTCCGCTTCGATATCGCCGCATAGTTTCTTCTCGAAGCTGCCAGTCTGCATCGCAAATCTGATGCGGTGGGCCATAAACCATGCGGATTTTTGGGTAACCCCAAGATCACGGTGAATCTCCCATGAACTCGTACCGTTTTTTGTGTTTGCAATAAGCCAAAGCGCGGGTAGCCACTTGTCTAGCCCAATCGGACTGTCTTCAAATATCGTCCCCACTTTGACGCTAAACTGCTTTGCGCAACTCTTGCACTTCCAAATCCGCCGAGTGGAGAGAAAATACGTTTTGTTCGACTCGCAGCGTGGGCATACCGCAATACCGTCTGGCCAGCGGAGGTTCGCAAAAAACCTCAGGCAAACGTCTTGGTCAGCGAAAATCCGAACCGCTTCTAGTAGGGTAGCGGGGCATTTGATAGCGGCGTCCATAAATCAACTATACGCCGGATTGATTGGTGAGTCAACTATATTTTTACCCAAGTTTGGGGCCGGACCGGCTCAAGCTTCTTGCTGCTTGCGCGGGTCCGGGACCGTATGGATTGCACGCCAGCTTGGCGATCCAGTTCCGCTCCATTTCTTGAGCGACTTGCGGTCCTATAAGCTAAGCTTCCCTGGATAAGAGATACACAAAAGGCGGTCTGAGGATACACACTGGCAGCCGAGAGCCACGTTATGCGATGTTCGGCCTCAAGAAACCGGGCGAAGCTTGGGTTCACGCTCCCACACTCGGCCCTTTGCAGCCTCGGCGATGAATGTGGTCGGTACGTTGCCTTGTATCGGAACGATTCCTCGGTCCGGTGCGGCACCCGCTTTTTGGAGCAATGCTGCGGCCCCTGAAGAGTGCCCGATTACTTTCAGGTGGGAATACGCATCCTGAACGAAACCGACCGCAGCGGGCTGCATTGCCAATTGCTGTGCTCCTTCCGCAGAGACTGCAACGAACACTGCATCGAACAGAACGGACGGGCCCCCAGCTAGCTGAAAATCCGCCGCAATCTTCTTCCCGTCAGATCCTTTGGCGCCTTCTATCTTCGGGGCAATAATTTTCATTTTGGCCCCGCTCTGTTTCACCGCGCTAGCGAGCGCAGTCACAGTAGCCGCATCCGTACCGTCAGCGATCAAGCACCCGACCGTTCGCCCTTTCAAGGTAGCCTTTGCTTTTGCAAGGATGCTAAGGGCCGGCGAAGGTTTCAGATCAACACGTACCTTCACTGTTGTCGATACAGGCTGAATCGGTCCATCGTGGCCCAGCCCATTTGCTACACGCTGGGCGATCCGCATGTCCACGTTCGCTAGCTGGCCCAGCATTCGAGCGCGAACGGCTGCAGTTTCTACCTTGCTGAGTTCGAACGTAAACGCAGCGACAATGTGATTTTGTTCCGTCTCAGTCTGGCTATAAAAGAATTGGCGCGCTTGACTGAAGTGATCGGCAAACGAAGCAGCGCGGGTGCGCAGCGTGTCTCCCTCTTCGCGAGCGGGAAAGCTTGAGTAGCCGCGCCGAGGATCTGAACGAGGAGTTTCTCCCGACAGCGAACTTGGTGAGTAGTTCACCCGCCCGGGCTGCAGACTCTGTTGCATGAATCCATCACGCTGAAAATTCATGACAGGACACTTCGGCCGATTCACCGGGATTTCCGCGAAGTTCGGACCGCCCAAACCGGGTCATCTGGGTATCGAGATAAGAAAAGAGCCGACCCTGCAGCAAGGGATCGTTGGTAAAGTCGATGCCGGGAACGACGTGAGTAGGGCAGAAGGCAACTTGTTCCGTCTCTGCAAAGACATTCGTCGGGTTGCGATCCAGTACCATCCGGCCGACCACTTTTAAAGGAACTTGCTCTTCCGGGATGATCTTGCTCGCGTCGAGAACATCAAACTCGAACTGACGAGCAAACTCATCAGTGAAGGTTTGCACCGCCAACTCCCATTCCGGGTGGTCGCCGGTTTCAATCGAATTCCAAAGGTCGCGGCGATGGTAATCCGGGTCAGCACCGCTGATTTTCAGAGCTTCGTCCCAAATCAGAGACTGCATGCCCAGTTTCGGACGCCAATGAAACTTTACGAATGTTGATTTTCCACTCTGATTGAGAAACCGGAATGTGTGGATCCCGAAGCCTTCCATCATCCGAAGCGATCGAGGGATGGCGCGATCCGACATAATCCACATCAACATGTGCGTGCTTTCCGGGGTTAGCGAGACATAGTCCCAAAAAGTATCGTGCGCAGTTTGAGCCTGAGGAAAGCCGCGATCCGGTTCCTCCTTTGCGGCATGAATCAAGTCGGGGAACTTGATAGCGTCCTGGATAAAGAAGATGGGAATATTGTTTCCTACAAGATCCCAGTTGCCTTCTTGCGTGTAAAACTTAACCGCAAATCCGCGCACATCGCGCGCCGTATCCGCAGATCCCTTATTGCCGGCAACTGTTGAAAACCGAACAAAAACTGGAGTTTTCCGTCCAACTTGGCTGAGGATTCCTGCTTTTGTCATGTCAGACAAGGACGAAGTCAGCTCAAAGTAGCCATGCGCCGCAACTCCCCGAGCGTGCACCACCCGCTCCGGTATTCGTTCGTGATCGAAGTGATTGATTTTTTCGCGGAGTATAAAGTCTTCTAATAGCACGGGCCCACGCGGTCCGGCCTTCAGCGAATTCTCGTCATCCGCAACGGGTAGCCCCTGGTTGTTCGTTAGCGAACCGTGACTGCCCCCTGCATTCTGATGAAGTTCTCCTGCCGTACCCACGGTGTCTGGCGTTACCGGACCATTGTTGGCAGGTGCAGAAGCGTGGGCATCGGCCATCTGCTCTTCCTCGGGCATGTTTGAGGCTTCCCCAACTGAACCAGCGGCTGTAAGGCCAGCAATGGTGCCCCCAAAGCCAGCGCTCTGCGTCGGCTGATCAAATCCTTATCGATAGGCATAGTGCCCCAAATTTACCACGAGAACGCTTTCTCTGAGTGAAAATGTAAAAGTAGACTAGGTTGGGTGAACAACTGTATCGACGAATGCGCCGCATTTCCAAACGGCCGGCACCATGATCAAGTGGATGCGATGACTCAGGTCCTGCTCAGTTGGCACACGGCCGTGCAACAAGTTGTGCTATATTACGCAAAAATCGCTTGCGGCGTAGCCAAGATAGAAAGAAAACGTCCCTAGAGGGCGGCATCACGTGCCCGCCCTCTAGAGCGCCCGCGTTACTGAAGTTGCGCCGTACCAATCGCGACGACGGAAGACGGTGCTGGATGCATCCATTCCAACGCTGGAACGCGACTGGCGTTTTTCACGCGAGCATTGGACTGGCTGGACCGGTACCTGGGGTCGGTATCTCCCGATCTTAGATTGAGGCGGAATCCGGCGAACCAAGCTCGCGTCTGAGGAACGCGCGTGA
>JBBSHP010000518.1:0-4433 GCA_038232555.1 Bryobacterales bacterium | reverse complement strand
GCCATACCTTTATTCAATCCCCATAGAGTACGGTCCGGCTCAGTTCAACGCATTCTATCCGCAATGCTCCGGCACGCGTTTTGCGGCGTGCCTTGAGGTTTCCAACGCCGGAGCACTGCGGATAGAATCCTAGACGTTACGGGCGGAGTGCTTAGGTGCTCTCCAAAGATGGACACTACCTCGCCCGGAGCAAGCACCGGCTGGAGGCTGGCCGCGCTAACGACTGCGGAAAGGCTTGGTTGAGGCACACCGTTCAGGGTGAGGAATATGCTAAATCCGGCGCAGGGGCTCCGGGCCGGAGAGGGTGGCGTGCATGATTGGCCCACTGGGGCGAAACCCAATATCAATGCGTAACTCCCGGAAGCCAAATACGGCACAACGTTGGGGTTCAGAGCGACCCACACTAGAGTTGGAGCAACTCCGCTAGAGGGCGACACAACAACAAAATTAGGTCCCCCCGGTAAGGCTGGTACTACCCCCGCCAATTTAAATTCTATTTTGTTATCGCCTACGCGGCCGATTCCAATGCCTTGAGGCGCCGGTAAGGCGAACGAATCCGCCGTTGCGGTAAACCGAATGGAGCTTGGACCGACATCAAGTGACTGCGCTGCCCCCGGGTGAGCGCCAAGAAGCAGCCCACAAAGTGTGACAAAAGTACATTCCACGCCAATCGCCGGTCTCATTTCCGGCTAGCTCCGGTAACTGTCAGCTTGATCAGGGGCGGCTGCGTTCCCAACGGAACCAGGATCGGTATCGCGGCTCCGCTTTTGGCCAGAGGTAACCCGTTGGTATCGCTTAACTGGAAGAAAGAACTGAATACGACGAGCTTCACTGGAGAATTGAACGGGATCACGATTTGCCGGTTCGCGCCGCTGGTGCCTGGAGGGAGTACAGGTACAGGACGAAACACAAGGGCGTCGTTGCCAATACCTACCAATAAGTGTGCTCCTGGCGTCTTGCCTTCGTTGAGAGCTAAAAACTGACCCGGATCATCAATGCGGATAGGTAATGCAACGCCCTTTTTCAGAACCATCGTAACCGTGGTACTCGGCTGCGCGGAAGAGAGACTTAGCTTTGGAGCTTGCAGACCCCATTCGCATGGGTTCAGCCATGTGCTATTGGGCGCTTGCGCGCACAGCCGGTACTGGCCGTCGTTCAACCCGTCGAAGCGGAACGACCCTCCCGCGCCAGTTACCCCGCCCCATTCGGTCTTCAAGAATCTGGTTTTCGAATATGGCGGTAGTAATTGCAGGATCACCGATCCGCCAATGATCGCCTTGCCGTCATCGCCTGTCAGGCTTCCCGTGACGACTCCTTTGAAACCGAGGCGGGATTGCTGTGCTAAGCAGGGCATAATGCAAATTAATAGAACCGAAAGTTTTCTCATCTATTTCCTCCTAGGGAGTCGCCCACCAGCCCCAGTAATTCCATGTACCGGCGTTCAAATTGCTGAGTTGATTGCTGGAATCCGCAGCGATCACATACATGTGCTTATGACTGGAAGTAGAGGAAGAGGATGGAAACTCGATGTCCAGTGTTAATTCCAGAATCTTGGGCCCAATCTGGACGTGAGAAGCTGGCGAACCAGCGTGAATGGTGCAATAGTCGTTTGAGGGATCGCTTCCGCCCGGGCCGACTACTGAGGATCCCACCCAGTTGTTGCCCCCGTTCGGCCCGTCCAAATATAGAACGTTATATGGCGATGCATAGTAGATGAAATGGCAACCTTGAGCGCCATTGTCCGGACCTCCGCTGCCAGTCGCGTCATTACCACTTATGCTGAACATTCCCTGAAGCCAGAAAATATTTCCGCTGCCGTAAACATCACTGGCTGAAAACGTGAATGTTTCCCGATCACTGCCTGGTAGCGAACACCTGGACGGAACCGGCGAGATCGTTTGCACAGGCAACGCTCGGGGAAACGTCTGCTCGTATTGCGGCGACCCCGTGGCAGTGGCCGGTGCAATGTATGATCCAATTAATGTAACGAACGGGTCAAGCCAGATCATGCCGCTGGCATTCGGCTGCAAGGTATTATCACCGGTGATTGTTAGATTGTTAATGGTGCCCCTGCTCGCCGAGTCGCGATCCGCGAGAAAAACACCGTAGGCCTGTCCCGTGGAAGTACTTCTGCTGATATCTACCGGTTTGGGTATCGCGCGGAATGGGGTCGCAGGCGCCTCCTGGGCCAGCGGTCGCAGTTACTATGCCCCCGGTTGAAACGGGAAACCCGGGGTTTAAATTTTGGTTAGTCAGAAGTTGGTCATTATTCAAAGTTTGGTTATTCGTCATCGTGGCGTGGTACACACTATTTGCGCTGATGCCTTCCTCCGGATAGTTAGTAATAGTATTCCCCTGGATATCAATGTTTCGTCCCCACAGTTCCAAACCGAAAGTCTGAGGATATGAACTAGGGCCAGTCAGCGTGTTGTCGTAAATCTGCACGGTGTCGGCACACTGGTCGATAAAGACGCTTCCGCCAGCGTCGTTTCCCAGCACCTGGGGGCGGATGTAGTTGGAGGTAAGAGTGTTGTTCCGCATACCCACCCAGCGGCCAGGTGCCATGGCAATCGAGCCGGTGTTGTTGTACTCGAACGTGTTCCATTCCAGGCGTATGTTACGAGGAATATACACGCTCAAGTCGTTGTTGAAGTTGGGATGGGCGTCACACAACTTTGCATTGCGGTAATCCTCACCGGGTGGTGCATTCACTCCAGCCAATATGCCCGTGGCGGCTGAAGAGTTGATTGCACTATGATGGATGTAAACATCGTTGACCTTCTTAGGCGCGGTTGGGTATAGCGCAAGAGCGGCGTCTTCCAAGTCGCAATTGGATATGGTGACGCTATAAGGGCCGGTATTGCCAAAAGGATTGCCAGGATTCAGCCCTGTATCCGCATTGTCCACTTCCAGGTCGACGCACAGAGCGGGGGGCGGGGGCGCTCCCAGAGTCGATGCCTGGTCCGTCCAAGTTCCACACGTGGTTTGGACTCGCGGTGGACAGGCGGGACTGGGGCTCGAATTCCGCAGGGTGTTGCTCCCGCAGAACGTGAGATTTTGAATCGTTATCCCGGTGAGCGGTTGGGAAGCGTCCACCTGCATTAAGGGACCTGTATACGATGGAACGCGGACCAAAACTGTTTGGGCGATTGGCGCTGCCGCCCTCCACGGTTAAATTCGAGCGACCGATGATAATTGGCTGAGAAATGTTGTATGTGCCAGTTGGCAACGGTTGGCAAGCACCAGTACCGCCGGCACTGACGCAGGTCCTAAACGTCACCAGTGGATCTGGCCCAACCGTCACCGCAAGGTTCGCATAGTGGGTCGCAAATCCACCGCTCGTTCCCGACAAGGAGAGTTGGTACGTCCCGGCGGCGGTCGTCGACAGAGTTGAAACGGTGATCGTCGTGGATAAAGTTGTGGTCGGGGTTGGCGAGAAGCTCGCCGTCAGCCCGGAGGGCCAGGAGGGTTGGTTCATCCAGTTGAAAGCGACGGCGGAGTTGAACCCATTCTGAGGTATTACGTTCTCCTGAACATTTTGGGTTTGTCCCGGCGAGACGGTCTGCGGCGCCGGTGTGCTCAAAGTAAAGGTGGCGGAATTTCCAACCGTTCACGTCCCCACCTGAGTCCAGCCGGCGTACCCGCCAAAGTTATCGTAGGTCACAACCAAATCGGAATGGTACCGTTATAGCCATTGAATGTGACCGGCACACGCACATCGTAACCATTCGCCGCGACGGTGGAGGCTACTACTGAAAGGCCTTGCGCGGAGATCGTACACTGGCTGTTCTGGAGCGTTTGGGCCGAACCGGCTGCCACCGGACCCAGCCACACGGCTTGATAAGGGAACTCCGCTGCAATAAGATCTATTACAGTTTAGGAAGGTTAAAGCGATAATACCGCTGATTTCTTTGTTGTCAATCGAAATACAGAAATTAAGCGGCGGAAATTTGCCCAGTAGGTTAGTATTTAAGGCTGGAAGCGATGTATTGGGTGTCTTGGCGGATCGAATTTTGGCCCCGCAACGCCAATCAAGCTTTTTTTTCCTCTATACTTGACGGGTCCCGGGGACGGCCTTTTTTGATCCGCTTCAGCAGATTTTCCATGCGGTCGCCGGCCTCGGCCAAAACATCCCCCTCGAAGTGGAGCTCCGGGACGCGGAACATGTCCAGGCGTTGCGCTAACTCGCGACGCAGGAAATGTTTCGCCTTTTGCAGTGCCTCCAGCGCGGGTTCGGTGTCCCCGGGCGTGTGGGAGCCTACCCGGATCAAGGCGTGGCGCTTGTCCGGGGAGATATGGACGTCAGTCACGAGCACCGAAGCAAGCCGGGGATCGGCCAGCTCATAGCCGATTAACTCGGATAGTTCCTCGCGAATTGCTTCGGAAATGCGTTCTGTTCGGTGTAGCATGGTGTTGAAACTCCAAGAACCCCT
>JBBSHP010000517.1:0-4434 GCA_038232555.1 Bryobacterales bacterium | reverse complement strand
CTCGACGCTTTCTGGATGCAAACTCACGAGGTGACCTGGGATGAGTATCGGCTGTTTATGTTTGCCAATCAGGCCGGTGAAGCTGACCACAAAGACACCGTCGTAGATGCGGTCAGCAGGCCCACGCGGCCCTATGTGGAGATGAGTTTCGGAATGGGGATCGACGGGTATCCGGCCATCAGCATGACGCAGCACGCCGCGAACAAATATGCCGAGTGGCTGAGTGCGAAGACCGGTGAGTTCTACCGGCTGCCTACCGAGGCGGAATGGGAGTACGCATGCCGGGCTGGTACCGCCACGCCGTTCTACTTCGGCTCCGATCCAGCGGAGCTTGGCAAGTACGCGTGGTACTCGGCCAACAGCAAGGGCCAATATCAAAAAGTAGCATCCAAGAAGCCGAATGCCTGGGGTTTATACGACATGCTAGGCAATGTCATGGAATGGACCCTCGACGAATACAAGCCGTACACGGCGACCGTCCAGATGAATCCATGGGTGCCGCCTCAGGCGCCCTATCCTCACGTCGTCCGAGGTGGCTCCTGGAACGATGCACCCGACATGTTACGCTGTGCGTCGCGCGTGGCTAGCGATCCTTCTTGGAAACAACAGGACCCACAGCTTCCGAAAAGCATCTGGTACCACACCGACGCTCAGTGGCTCGGGTTCCGGCTGGTCCGGCCCGCAAAGCTGCCGACTGTCCAGCAGATGTTCCGGTACTGGAATAGCGGCGTTGAGCGGGATGAGTGAGCGGTTGTGCTCAATCGTTCTTTGCTGCTGTCTTTTTGTAAAGTCCGCCGCGGCACACCCCTTGTCGCGATTCGAGGCAGTGGAAACTCACATGGGGACGCTGATGCGTATCACTCTGTACGCGACAGACCGGCAGAGTGCAACGTCCGCTCTTCGCGCGGCGTTTGACCGTATACACCAGCTCGATCAAATCCTCTCGGATTACAACCCCGATAGCGAATTGAATACAATCTGCAGGACCGCCGTGGGCCGTTATGTGCCAGTCAGCGAGGATCTGTACCGCGTGTTAGCTGTATCGCTACAACTTTCTCATGATAGTGAGGGGGCCTTTGACATCACACTTGGTCCGGTGATCAGAATCTGGCGAACTGCTCGAAGCGAGCGCCGGCTACCGCAGACCTACGCTCTTCAACAAGCCGCTACTCACTGTGGATATCGCAAGCTTCATCTGAATGTGACAGACCACTCCGCGATGCTCGATGAATCCGGTATGCAGCTTGATGTCGGAGGCATTGGCAAGGGTTATGCTGCGGATGAAGCGCTTGCAGTTTTGACTGGTCTTGGGATCCACAGTGCCTTAGTCGCAGCGAGCGGGGATCTGGCATTCAGCGACGCTCCTCCCGGGACTCGCGGCTGGAGAATTGGCTTGGCTTCGACAGAAGTTCTTGTACTGAGCAACGCGGCTGTGTCGACATCCGGAGACACGGAGCAGCATCTCGATGCGTACGGTACGCGCTATTCCCATGTGATCGACCCCGCCACTAACATCGGCCTGAGCAGCGGGTCTACGGTGACTGTGCTCGCACGGCTCGGGATAAACGCGGACGGTTTGTCCACCGCCGTGAGCGTACTCGGGGTGGAGCGAGGACTCAATTTGATCATGAAGTACGCGGCAGTGGAAGCGCGCGTCATAACACCAGGTTCGCGAGTTGCTACACTTTCCTCGCCAAGAGCAAAGTCATATCGTCAGGTTGCTCCTCCGCATCCGTCCACTGTTCGACGGCCTCAATGATCATTGAGATGATGGCCTGCTCGTCCCGGTCCGAGTTCTTGGTCAGCAATTCAATCAGCCGCTCTTCGCCGTACATCTCGCCGTACGCGTTCTCAGGTTCCGTGATGCCGTCCGTATAGCACACTAACAGGTCCCCGCTTTTTAGCTGAATCGTGCTTTCTTCGTACTTCGAAAATGGAAAGGCCCCCACTACCGTGCCGTTCACATCCAGTTTCACAGCGCTCCCATTCCGAATTAGCAGAGGTGGCAGATGACCTGCATTCGTGTAACTCAAAGCGCCGCTGTTCTCGTCGTATAGAGCGAAGAAGAACGTCGCATATTTCTCCGGCGCGGTGGTCGCATAGAGTTGCTGATTCAGGTCGAATACCAACCGTCCCGGAGGCAAACGAAACTGCGTCAAGGTCAGACCTCCCGGAGCCGCGGCGACCAGTGAGCTACGCAGTTCCATGCGCATGGCAGCTTGAATGGTCGCCATCAAGAGCGCTGCGGAAATTCCTTTTCCAGCTACGTCGCCGATGGCCAGCGCCAGACGTCCATCGGACAAGCATAGATAATCGTAATAGTCGCCCGATACCATGCGAGCCGGTTTACAGCTCGCCATCAACCGGATCGTGCGCAGCGCCGGCAGGGCTTTGGGATAGAGCTGTTCCTGTACCTCGCGCGCGATTTCAAGTTCGGCCTGCAAACGTTCCTTTTCCTTCGCGATGCCCAGTAGGCGTTCCAGATTCTCCGTCATGCTGTTGAAGGAGCTACTCAATTCGCCTAGCTGATCTTTCCCGTGAACTTGGATGCGGTGAGCGAAATTCCCCTCGATCACCCTTTGGGTACCTTGGTACAAATTGTGCACGGCCCCGGTGATCGTTCGAGTAAGGGAGACGCCAATTATGAAGGCGACAATCTCCACAACCAAGAACAGAACGGCGAGTATCAGCAACATGATGGGCAAAAACCCTTGCAACTGATCCACATTGTTCCTGGAGATTGCGTCGAGCAGCGCTGACGGGCGCGTGTGAACGCGCAATAGCACATGGGTCATCTTGCCGGGGCTGGCCCACTGAGCTATGGGCAGCACGGAAAACCAGCTCATCTCGAAATCCAATCTGCTGACAGGCGGGGTGAAAGGGGCCGGGGGACCGCCCGCTTGAACCACTGGTTTCCCGCCTTCTTCATGGACCAGAGAAACATCGCCGAGACCCGGCACCATTTTGCTGAGGAATTTGCGCGTGAGCGGCGCCACCACCGTGATCTGAATGTTTCCTTTCACGAGGTTCGACCACCCATAAAAGGAGGCATCACGCTCCATGAGCCCTTTTACAGTTCGCCAACCCTCAGGTGGGTTCGATGCAGCGTCGTTCTTGGGCCACTGAAACTGGGACGTCGGCGTAGTTATCGAAATTTGCAGCTCAGGAAAACGGGTGGAATGGATTTCACCGATGCTCGCCGCGATGTCTGACTGCTGATTCGCGCTGCTCTCGGCGATAGTCTGCGCAATGAACTCCAGGGAGTCTACGCGCCGCTGCAATTCTGAGCTGGCTACATATACGGATAATTGACTCAACAACGAAAACGCGGCCCGGCCGGCGAGCGTAGCAATGAGAATTACCGGGACCAAGGCAATGAAAAGATACGTGACCAGCAGGCGATTCCGTAGGCGCCAGATCGCCTTCCGCATTCCAAGCCGGCTAAAGCGGAACAGTATCACCGCGCCCAGGACGATCAGAACAAGCTGTACAAGCAGAACGGTAAAGAGATTGGATGCTAGTAGCGCCACTGGCACATACAGCAGCAACAGCAGGCAAAATAGTTTCTCGACTTTGCCCAGGTACTTCAGGCCACGAGCCAGCTTAAAAGTTTGCAGGGACTTCAAGGGCACCTACACCGTGACTTCGCGATCTCCGGAGTCTCATGTTCCGGCTCGGTTTGCGGTTCGGGTTGCAGGTAGTGGCGCGTCAGGTTGTCTTTCAAAATCCCGAGCGCTGTCTCTGGATCGTCCGCATACTGAAAAAGCTTCAAATCGTCCCGACTGATCATTCCATATTCGGCCAGAGCCTCGAAGTTGATGATCTGCTTCCAGTACTCCGAACCGTATAGAACGATTGTGAGTTTACTTTCCAGCTTTCTGGTTTGCGCTAGCGTCAGGATCTCGCAAAGTTCATCCAGTGTCCCGTAACCACCTGGAAAGACGACCAGCGCCTTGGCAAGATACGCAAACCAGAATTTGCGCATGAAGAAGTAATGAAACTCGAAAGAAAGCTCCGGAGTTATGTAAGGGTTGGGACGCTGCTCGAAAGGGAGACCGATGTTCAGCCCAATCGTTTTCCCGCCCCCCTCGGCAGCTCCGCGATTCGCGGCCTCCATAATTCCAGGGCCGCCGCCAGTGCAAACGACGAAGCGGCTGGCCGGGTTCTCTATTCCGGTGGACCACTCGGTGATCAAGCGGGCCAACGTGCGGGCGTCATCGTAATACCGGGCCATGGGACCGTCTCCGTGCAGGCGGGCTGAGCCGAAGAATACTATGGTGTCCTGTATTTTTTCGTCGCGGAAATGAGACAGCGGCTCCAGATATTCAGACAAGATACGGAGCCCCCGGGCATCCGGGCTTTCAAGAAAGCTCCCATTCAGGTACGCTAGGGGCCGGCCCCCGTTATCGCCGTGTTGATCACTCATGCTATGTT
>JBBSHP010000516.1:0-4439 GCA_038232555.1 Bryobacterales bacterium | reverse complement strand
TGATTGGGAAGAACACCGTCAACAGCATTCAGTCCGGCCTCTACTACGGCTTCGCGGGGATGATCGACGGCATCCTGGAGCGCGTCCGCGCGGAGCTGGGCGAGCAGACCAGATTCATTGCAACCGGAGGCCAGGCCCACCAGATCGCGCCAGCATCGCGCTTCCTGAAGGAAGTGAATGAAGACCTCACGCTCGAAGGGCTACAAATCGTATGGCAACGCAACCACCGCCCCTAGCTTGGCTCACCAACTACTTCAACTATTTCACGGAGATCGAAGAACATTTTTTGCGGACTCGGGGCACCGCTCTCTTCCTGTTGTCGCCCCTGGATTGGGCCCTGATTGAAACCTGGAAGAATGCCGGCATCCCGCTCGAGGCCGTTCTGCGCGGGATCGACTCCGCTTTTGAAAAGTGGAGGAGCAGGAAAAATAAAACTCAAAAAGTGAATGGGCTGGCCTTCTGCGCGCAGGCCGTTCTTCAGGAAGCTCAGGTCATGGCTGGGGTGGCCAAGCCTCAGCGCGAGAGGAAGGAAACCGAAGCACCGTTCAGCCTTGAAGAACTGCAACGCTATCTGGCCAGAAACTCGGCGGACGTCCGCAAACAGCCTGGTTTCGAAGAGATCGCCGAGACCCTGGACCGCATGGCGGCAGACAGCGTGGCCCTTTACTCAGATCTGGAACAGACGGAGCAGCGCTTAACGGGCCTGGAGGATAAGATGATCGCGATTGCGCGCACGCGTCAAAGCGACGATGACCTGTTCCGTGCGCGCCGCGAATTGGATTTGGAATTGCGCGCCTATCGCAACAAAATGACTGCCGAGCAATTGAAGATGCTCGAGAAGCAGTACCTGGATCGCCGCATGCTGGAAGCCGCCAGTCTTCCGCGGCTAAGCTTATTCCATCTACGATGAGGCCCTGCGTTAATCGGCATAAAATGGGAGCTTGCATTTCCGCTTCTATCCCCTGCGGTTCTCTTTCGTCGCGCTGGAATCGGTTCACTTCCCGCCCGGCAAATCCGCCAATCTCTTGCGCGGGGCGTTTGGGATGATCTTCCGCCGGCTCGCCTGCGCGCCGGATTGCCCTGGGGCTAAGGAATGCAATCGAAGAGCGTCGTGCCCTTATGCCCGGATGTTCGAGCCCTCGGCAATCTGCGACGGGCCAAGTGGATTTGCGGATTGGCCTCGGCCGTTCGTCTTCCGGGCCACGCATCTGGATGGGCGGACGATCCCACGGGGAGTCAGGTTCTCCTTTGACCTGAACTTGTTCGATCTGCGAAGCCCTGCCATCGCTTATCTGGTGCTGACTTTTTCGCAACTCGCAACGGAAGGATTAGGGCCGGGGCGTGGCCGCGCGGAGTTGGTAGAGGTTACTCGAACGGACACCGCAGAGCGGATTTACAACGGGTCGGCTTTTGTCCAGAATGATGCCGCGCCCATGGAGATCAGTCTTGATCCTGTGCTGAACGTGGAAAGGATAAGGATCCAATTCATTACGCCGACCGAGTTGAAGAGTGGACAACAGTTGGCGGCCCGGCCTGAATTTACAGTGCTGGCCGGACGCATCCGCGATCGGCTGAGCGCGCTGCGCGAACTGTACGGCGATGGCCCGCTGAATATCGACTTCCGCGCCTTCGGAGAGCGCGCCGCACAGGTGACCATTACACGTTGCGATCTCAGGCAGGTGGAGGTCGATCGCCGCAGCAGCCGGACCGGGGCCGTGCACTCGATTGGGGGTTTTGTCGGAGAGGCGGAATACCAAGGCGACTTAGCTGAGTTTGTACCGTACTTGCAAGCAGCGAAATGGACTGGCGTGGGCCGGCAGACGGTGTGGGGCAAGGGCGAAATCAGGGTAGTGTTTTAGGACAACCATGCAGGTCAAATCGCCAGGCCTGTTCACCACGGTTCAGGACCTGGGCCGCCCTGGCTTCGGCCCGCTCGGAGTATCGGCCTCGGGAGCCGCCGACCCAATTGCATTACGTCTCGGCAACCGGTTGGTCGGGAACTCCGAATCCACCGCAGCACTTGAGATGACCCTGCTCGGCGGAGTGTTCCTCTTCAGTTGCGACGCAGTGGCCTCGATCACCGGATCCGACTTCGGACCCACGCTCGACGGCCAACCCATCGCGCTCTGGACCGCTTTTCAAATCCGCGCCGGCCAGACACTTGCGTTGGGACCCACGCGATCCGGGGCCCGCTGCTACCTCTCTGTACAAGGCGGCTTTGTCGTGCCGTCGTTTCTAGGGAGTGCATCGACGCACATCCTCAGCGGACTCGGCGGGTTCAGTGGGCGCGCTCTTCGCAAAGGCGATACCCTTGGCATCGGAAAGCCTTCTATGGAATTTCGGAACCAAACTGTAGCTGTATCGATACTACGAAGACTCGCTCCGCGCAAGACCTTGCGTGTCACTCTTGGGCCGCAATCGGACTGGTTCGCGGAAAGTGCGTTAGCCGATTTCCTCCAGCGGCCCTATCGGGTGAGCGAGGAATCGAATCGCATGGGCCTTCGGCTGGAGGGGCCGCCCGTACCCATCGCGCGCCAGGACCAGATGATCACGGAGCCGGTGGCTCTGGGGGCCATCCAGATTCCTTCGGGCGGTCAACCGATCATCCTGTTTGTCGAGCAGCAGACCACAGGCGGTTATCCGAAAATTGCGAACGTGATTTCCGCCGACCTGTCGAGTGTCGGACAACTGCGGCCTCGCGATGAGATACGGCTGGAGCAGGTGAGTATGGCCGAGGCCCGCAGGCTCATTTGTGAGCAGGAAGAGTTGCTGCGTTCGGAGGATTTGTGTCTACCCTAGCGCTTCCGTCGCGCGTCCCCTGGTATCGCTCCATCCACCGCAATCAGTGGAAAACTCTGTTCGCCGCTCAGGCGGGCTGGATGCTGGACGGCATGGACGTTATGTTGTACGCGTTCGCACTGACGGCTATTCAGCAGGAGTTCGCGCTGAGCTCGGCCGTCGCGGGATCCCTCGCATCACTGACTCTGGTCGCCTCAGCGGTGGGGGGCAGCTTCGCCGGCATACTGGCGGACCGGTATGGGCGCGCTCGGATGCTGGTTTATTCGATCCTGCTGTATTCAATTTTCACCGGGTTGACTGCAACCGCTACCAGCGTCGCGGCCCTTGCGCTGTGGAGGGCCATGGTCGGTCTCGGTTTGGGAGCGGAGTGGTCCACGGGCTCCGTGCTGGTAGCGGAAACGTGGCCCGCCGAACACCGCTGCAAAGCAGTCGGCCTGACGCAATCCGGTTGGGCCATTGGATATCTGCTGGCTGCACTGCTGGCCGCGTTGATCATGCCGAAATACGGGTGGAGGCCGCTATTCCTGATTGGCGCGTTACCGGCACTGCTGACTTTATGGATACGGCGGAACATTCCGGAGCCGGAGATCTGGATCCAGACCAAGCAGCGCGAGCGAGATTCGCCCACGCCTAAACTTCGGCTCAGAATCATTCTGCAACGGCCTTTGCTGGGGCGCACCGTGGTAGCCACCCTGCTGTGCGCCACCTTGCTGTTCGCCTATTGGGGTCTGTTCACCTGGATTCCAGCGTACCTCTCCAGCCCGCTCTCGAAAGGCGGATTGGGCTTGGGAATCGTGAAATCTTCAGGCTGGATTGTTCCGGTCCAGATCGGCGCGTTTCTGGGGTACCTGTCCTTCGGTGCAATGGCCGACCGGTTCGGCCGCCGTCCCGTGCTGCTGATCTTTGTCCTGGGAGCAGCCGTGCTCGTGCCGTTTTACGCGCTGGCTGGGCAACACCAGTTCGTTTTGCTCTTACTCGGGCCGCTGATCGGCTTTTTTGGGCACGGGTACTTCAGCGTATTCGGAGCGATGCTCGCGGAGCTATTTCCATCCAGCATTCGCGGCGCGGCGCAAGGTATCACCTATAACTCCGGCAGAGCCGTCAGCGCTCTTGCGCCGTTTCTCATTGGAGCCATCGCGGGCCGCTTCGGAATCGGTGGAGCGCTTGCCTTCACATCTATTTTCTATCTTGCGGCGGGCATTCTAGTGCTGTTCCTGCCGGAAACCAAGGGAGAGGAACTCGCATGAAGAGTATTGACCTCAACTGCGATATGGGCGAGCTGCCGGGAGCAATAGCCGACGGATCTCAGGAGCGCCTGATGCCCTATCTCACTTCCGTGAACGTAGCTTGTGGCGGGCACGCGGGCGATGAAAACAGCATGGCCGCCACCATCCGGCAAGCCTCCAAATGGCATTTGCGATTGGGCGCCCATCCGGGTTACCCGGACCCGCCGAACTTCGGCCGGTTAGAAATGCATTTAACGCCGGAACAGATCGCAGACACGGTGTTTGAACAGGTCAGTGCGTTGGCCGCCATCGCCGCTCAATACCAAGTGCCGGTATTTCACGTCAAACCGCACGGGGCTCTGTATAACCAGGCAGTCCGCGATACCGGAATCGCCGTTGCCATTGCGGAGGGAG
>JBBSHP010000515.1:0-4440 GCA_038232555.1 Bryobacterales bacterium | reverse complement strand
TAAGCTCCAAGCGAGTAAATCTCCGCTCAAGCAAAATCATGTCGAAAGACAGCGCGAGAGCTAACTACCATCAAATCTCCTTTGGATTACTCGCGCTCAACCTGAACAAGTTATTGAATCGAATGCTCCGGCAGGTCCTGGCAGTAGCACCGGAACTTCGCTGCGCCACGACACAAATAGAAGCAGGACTGCTAGAATTCGAGCCGTAGCGACACCTGGCCTTGCCTGGGCGTATTGGATTGCCCGGTGACGCGCCCGAATGTGGCCTGGCTGACATTCCCATTCGGAGCACTGAAGACAACGCGATTCAACACGTTAAAAAACTCCGCCCGGAACGTCAGGTCAAGGCGCTCGAACAACCGCGTCCTCTTAACGAGCCCGACGCTCTCGTTCTTAAAATTCGGCGCGCGCAGATTAGCATACTCCCGCGCCGCGCTTCCAAACGTGAACGGCACTGGCGCTTGAAATGCGGCGGGGTTGATCCAGTAGTCTACAGCCGGATCGAAATGTGATGTGGAAGCGCGCAACGGAACCCCCGGTACAACGTTCGGCCGTAAGGTTGAATTGAAGAGCGGAAGCGTATTATTCGCGGTGAGGGGTATGGGCCGCCCTACCTGATATTGCGCTATGCCCGTCACCGTCCACCCGCCCAGGATTCGTGAAGCAACTCCACTTGAAAGCATCGCCTTACCGGGGCCGAAGGGTAACTCATAAACTGCATTCACGGCCAGGATCTGAGGCACGTCGTTGCTGCTTAAGGCTTTCTCCAGGCGGCGATTATAATAGGTCTGTCCCGAAGGTCCACCTCCGGCCAGAATGTCTGAGTCCGAAATAGTTTTCGAGTAAGTATAGGCAACTAGGAAATTCAAGCCCTTTGAAAAGCGTTTTTCCAGCTTGCTTTGAAACGCGTGGTACGTGGAATTACCGTTCGGGTTCGCCTGATCCGGAATCGCCAAATACTGCGGATACGGCCGCAAAGCCTGCGCAACCGTTCCTTTGAATCCGGCATAAGGAATCGAGATGCCTTGCGCCACGGCCTGTGCGGATGTCACTTGTTGAGTGAGCAAGCTGCCCAGGCTCAAATATTTCGGGACCAGCTGATTTAAGTCAATCAGGTTTGTGCCCAAACGCGTACCTTTCACCCCCACGTAACTGCCTTCCACCAGAACGGAAAACGGCAATTCTCGTTGCAAGCCAAAACTCCAGTTCTGAGAGTACGGCGCACGCCCGTCACTTCGCAAAACGGTGTTCACCGCGGACCCATTCTGCACGCTTGGATTGATGGTCGAGGTGAGTGCGAGCTGCGGAAACCCTGTATCCCAGTTCGGCAGCGCCGGCGTTATCCCCGCATCGGTTGAAGAAAGCGAGGAACTTGGGTTGAAGCCATAAGAAAAATTCTGTGAAGCGCGTAATCCGGCATTGGCGTTGCCCAAGCCGTAATACAAGCCGTAACCGCCGCGAACTACCGTTTTTTGATCCAATCCATACGCGAAGCCTAACCGAGGCCCAAAATTCTTGAAGAAAGTATCAGCAAAACTGGTGCGCCCGTTACGGCCCGGTCCGCTGCCCAGAAAAGCGATCGCGCCCAATCGTCCGCCCGCAGCCGGATTCGGAATGGTGGGGTCGAACGCGGAGATGTTGTCATGCGCCTCCGCTTTCGGCCAGTAAATCTCGTAGCGAAGCCCGTAGTTCAACGTCAGCTTCTGAGTTACCTTCCAATCGTCCTGCGCGAAAAGAGCAAGGTACTTATAACGGTCACCGGGTACCACAATCAGAAAGCGATTTGATGCGGTATCCGGCAGGCCCAACAGAAAACTCGCAAACGCATTGCCTGTTGCGGCCGCATTGGTAGGTAACGCGGTTTCATTCGAGTTGAAGCCGAACTGCCCTTGCGTGCCTGCATAATCCGCGCCGTTCGTGCGTAACCAGCGCGCATCCGCGCCGAAGCGGAACGAATGCTTGCCCGCCGTGTGGCTAAGCGTGTCCGTATATTCCAGGCTGTTGTTCACCTGCTGGCCATCTGTCTTGCTTTGATCGCCCAAATTGGCGAAGCCGTTAGAGAACGTGATTAGCGGAAACGCGTTGCCGTAGCCCATGTTCACGCCCGGTAAACCAAATTTTGCGGCCAGTCCTGGTCGGCGGAAAGCTTATGCCAGATTTGCGGTTCACGCGTCAAAGATCCGGTGAAATGGTTCAGTGTGGCGGCAGAGAAAATGTAATCGTGGTTCAATCGAATCCACAGCGTGGGCCGGCTCTGGTTCAGAGCACCGCTGAGCGGGTTTGGCAGCAGCAGGGGGTCGACTGAGTTTTCCCGGTTGATATAGAAAAACGCGGAAAGCCGATTGTTATCCGTAAAGCTGTGGTCCAGCTTGAAATCGTCCTGGTTGCGGTCAAACGTCTGCGCACCGACCGTTAAAAGGTTGCCGGATAGCGCCCCGTTGATCGGATTCGGAAGCAGCGGCAAGATGTTTCTAGAGACGTTGCTGAAGCGGCTTGGAGAAATGATGTTGCCTGGGAACGCATCCCGCACTGTCACGCCGTTCACGGTCCGTGTGGTGGCAGGGTCATAAATTGGCACCAAGTTTCCGTTGCGGTCAACCAGTTTCGAAAAGTCGCCTGCCTTGAACGAAGTGGGCGCAACGGAGATCAGGTTGTTTGTTTGCCCTGCCCGGTAGCGGAAGCCCCCGTACACGAAATAGAAGAAACTGCGGTTGCGCCCCTTGTATACCTTGGGAATGTAAATCGGGCCACCGAGATTCACGCCAAACTCATTCTGCCTATTGACGGGAGTCGTCCTGGAAAAGAATCCGCGCGCATCCAAAGCATCGTTTCTAAGGTAGTCATATGCAGCGCCATGCAGGTTGTTGGTTCCGGACTTGGTGGTGAAAATCTCAAAACCCCCGCCCGTGCGGCCGTACTCTGCATTGAACGTGTTGCTCACCAGCTTGAATTCACCGATCGCTTCTACTGAAGGGTAGGTCGCCAGTGTTCCGCCGCTCTCGGGGCCGTTGGCCGTACCTCCGTCAAATACTACTTCTTTGGCCCGCGAAGCGGACCCGTTGATTTGCGTGTTACCTGTATCGCCGCTCACACCCGGAGTCAGCAGGATGAACGATTCCGGATTGCGCATATTGCCGCTAATCGCGAGCGGCAGATCGATTACTTGCTGTGGGGAGATCACCGTTGACACTGTGGCTGTCGAACTATCTACCGGAGTCGGCGCGGCACTCACCTCCACTGTCTGGTCCACCTGCCCTAGCTGCAGAGTAATGTTCAACGTCACTGTCTGGCCGATGCTCACCTCTACCTGTGGCCGCGAAAGACGGCTGAAACCGGTAGCGGTCACCAGTACGTCGTAACGTCCGAAAGGAAGGCCTCCAATCTGGTATGAGCCGCTGTCCAGGCTCTTGGTTGGGTACTTCAGGCCGGTAGCGCTGTTTGTGGCCACGATCTCGGCGGCCGGCAGCGGTGCACCTGTAGGGTCGTTCACTTGACCGGAAATCGCGCCGCGATCGGATTGTGCGAAGGCTGCGGCGGCTAAGACAAAAAACGCGAGAAGGGAATGTTTCATATCTCAACTGAGAGTTAGGGAAATTCTCTCATATCAGACCTGCCTGTTCTGGTAGGCGTCCGGCCAGATGCCGCCCCCGCGATTACTGGCTTATTTTCAACACCCAGGCCGGTTGACCAAGCAACTCTTCGGGCATTTCCGGCAGATTGAAGATCACTGAGTCGCTTCCCGATTTCCAGACTACTGGCGCGTCCGAACCAAGTAATTTGGCCGCCTGAACTTTTAGATTTCCTGTCTTTCTTAAAGTAAATTGCCGGCCAGGCCAGCGAGGGAGGATTGCGAAAACGCTGTTTCCCTTTGCGGTGAAGAACGCCTCGATGGAGGCCTTCCCTGGAGCAGGCTTCTCAGTCAGTTTAGAAACATCGTAGTTCGTTTCGAACTCTTTGTTGTAATCGACCTTGGGAACTTCACCGGCACTCCACTGCTTCGCAATCCTCCAGGGGCGAGTTTTGTAGATCGCGTCACCGTTCGTCTTCAGCCAGGAACCAATTTCAAGAAGCCGTTCCTCCATCACAACGGGAATCGTTCCATCCGCGGCAGGGCCAATATCCAGAAGCAGATTACCACCGCGACTGACCAGATCAGAAAGCATCACCACCAGTTCATGGCCAGTGTGATAGTTCTCCAAGCGCTCAGCCCGGTTGTAGCCATAGGAAAACCCCATCCCGCGGCTTTCTTCCCAGGGGTGGTCGCTTCCGCTCATTCCTGGCGTGTACTCGGTGGTCCAGTAGCCGCCGTGTTTATGGCGAGTGTCCTTTCCCCACCGGTCATTGATGACGACATCCGCCTTGACAGGCGATTCGTTGAAGAGCCAGGCGAGAAGTTCAGGACTGTGCCATTCTGCGGAATTCATTTCCCATTCGCCGTCG
>JBBSHP010000514.1:0-4440 GCA_038232555.1 Bryobacterales bacterium | reverse complement strand
TTGCCGCCCACGATGAAGGCGCCCTTCTTCATGCCCGGCACAATGACCGCGCACTCAGCGCCGTTCAACAGGTCTTGCGGTATCGACTTTTCAGAGATGGCCATCACTTCCGAGAAAACATTAGCAGCCGCTTCCAGGCGCTTGTCCGCTTCCGTGGCTGCGTTCAACCCGAATCCGGTTAGAACCATCGTCGAACCGAGTAATGCCATGTGTCTAGTAGTCATCTAACGAGATTCTAACGTACGTTGCCGTCGAGTGTTGGCTTGTACAATGAGGAGTGTGTAGCAAGCTTGTCGTGGTTGTGCTAGTGATCTCTGCCAGCGGCTCGACGCCGGCCAACCCTGCTGCCGCTGTACGCTCCAAGCTTGCCGCGATTCAGACTGGCAAAGCGCGTGCGGGTTCGACATTCACTTTCTCGGAGGCGGAACTGAATGCCTATGTCCGCAGCGAAGTACCCACCGTTGCCCCTGCGGGAGTGCGCCAGACCAGTTTGGTGCTGGGCCACGGCACGGCGACAGGCTCTGCACTGATTGATTTCCTGAAGCTTCGCCACGCGCAAGGAGAGAAGACGCCGTGGCTGATCGCGAAGATCATCGAAGGCGAAAAGCTGGTCAAAGTGAATACTCGAATTGAGTCCGCGCACGGGAGAGCGACGGTGTTCTTGCAACGGGTTGAGATCTCGGGATTGGCGGTGAGCGGTTCCACATTGGATTTTCTGATCCACACGTTCTTTGTCCCGCTATATCCGGATGCCAAGATCAATGAGCCCTTCAAGTTGCAGGACCGGGTGGATCGCATTGAAGTGTCGCCCTCCGCGGCGCGCGTAATCGTCGGACGCTGATCCGGGCGCCTTCATCGGCGTTCGTGTGCTTTCATATTAGTTCTACCTTGGTGAAATCCTCATTTTACATCCTCTTCGGCGCGCTGCTCACTGTTGTTACTGCGACAGCGCTCGGTTCACTTGTCTTCCGCGCCTTGTCCCTCGAGTTACAGAAATTGGAGGAACGTCTGCTCGCCTTCGTGACCGGCTCCGCTTGTCTGAGCGGGCTGATGTTCCTGTTATCCGTCACGCACCTGGTACGTAAAGGATTCTTACTTGCTATTGCCGGCGCAAGCATGGCAGCAGCCATCCGCTTCAGAGGCCACCGGCGGCTTCGAAGCGCCACACCGCCCCTGGCACCCGTCCCGAAGATCTGGCGATGGATTTTCGGCACTGCTTTTGCCGCGTTTACAGTGCTCTATTTTTTCAACGCCATGGCTCCGGAACGCAGCCCGGACGGCACTGCGTACCATCTGCCTTTTGTGGCCGCCTACTATCGCGCGCACGGATTCGTGCGAATCACTACTAATTTGTATGCGAGCCTTTCGCAAGGCTTGGAGCTGCTCTTTCTATTCGCGTACTCATTCGGCCGCCATTCAGCGGCGGCGCTGCTGCACTTCTCATTCCTCGCAGCGTTGCCGTGGCTGATGCTGTGTTATGGGCGGCGGTTTGGAATCGCCTCAGCCGGTGCCGCCGGCGCCGTCTTCGTTTTTGCCAGCCCGGTGGTGGGGATTGATGGAACGAGTGCCTATGTTGACGTGGCTCTGGCTACAGTCCTGTTTTCTCTTTACTATTTTCTGCAGATATGGGCCGACCGTGCAGACAACCGGCTGCTGGTGCCAGTGGGCATCCTGGCCGGCTTCGCGTTCGCAATTAAACTCACTGCCTTTCTGGCTCTTTGTTACGCGCTAACGTTCATCGCCTGGACACTCTGGCGCGCGCAGAAACCCCTTGTTCGCCCGGCCTTATTGGTTACTGCCATTGCGCTTGTATTCATACTGCCTTGGCCTGTAAAGAACTGGCTGTGGGCCGGGAATCCCTTGGCTCCCTTCGCAAATCGGCTCTTCCCGAATCCGTTTGTCCACATAAGTTTCGAGGACGATTACCTCAAATACTTTCGCCACTACGAACTCGCAAGCGCCCGCCAGATCCCGTATGAGGTGACGGTAAATGGAAGCGGATTGGGTGGGATTCTCGGCCCCCTGTTTCTACTTGCTCCGATCTCGTTATTAGCACTCCGAACGCGCCAGGGCAGGCATCTTCTCTGGGCAGCAGCCGTATTCGGGGCCGCTTACTTCAGCAACATCGGCACTCGTTTCCTGATTCCTGCGCTGCCCTTTGTGTCGCTGGCGATGGGGATTGCACTGGCGCGCTTGCCGCCGGTACTGATCACTCTGGCGATAGCGCACGCCATGTTGTCGTGGCCGAGCATCGTGGCTCGGTATTGCTCACCGTACGCCTGGCGCTTAGATGGAGCCATACCCTTCGCGCAGGCGTTTAGGATCGAGCCGGAAGATACTTACCTCAGCCGCAAATTCCCGGATTACCTCATGAACCGGATGATAGAAGAGAACGTTCCGCCCGGAGCAGCCGTCCTCTCCCTGGGTTCGGCGTCTTCCGCTTACACATCCCGGCCGTATCTGGTAAGCTTTCAGGCCGCTCCGAATGAGGTACTGGCCGACATACTTTCAGTGCCCCTCTTTTCAGCCTTCCAGCCGAGCCAGATTCAGACGTTCCGCTTCCCGGAGCGAACCGCAATCGGAATTCGAGTGACCCAGACCGCCTGTAGCAAACAGTCGATGTGGAGCATTGCCGAGTTGCGAGTTTACGATTCAGGGACGGAGGTCCCGCGCGAATCTACCTGGCGATTGACCGCACAGCCAAATCCCTGGGACGTGCAATTGGCGTTTGATAACGATCCAGTCACCCGTTGGCGAACCTGGCAGACCGGCGAGCCGGGCATGCACATGGAAGTAGCTTTCGGTCGAGATCAAAAGTTGGACGCAGTGTCGCTCGAAACAGCGTCCTACCTGGGTGATCCTGAGATTCTCCTCGAGACCATGGATCGATCGCGCCAGTGGTCGCCGGTGGATAGCCGGGCTGTAGAGAACTCTCAGCGGATCACACAAAGTCTGGCCCGCGCCGCGACCGCCCAATTGAAGCTACGGGGAATTCGATATCTGCTGGTGGGCTACAACGATCCGATCTCGCCGGAGTTGAAACAGCACCCGGGCGCCTGGGGCGTTAAGCTGCTTGGCGAGCGAGGGTCAGCAAGGCTTTATCAGATCGAATGAGCCATGGCGTGCTCCGCCTGGGTTAGCGCAGGCGCTCCGTTAAAGTAAGTGGTTCCTGCAGATGGAAGCTGACGCGGGTTTCCACCGGGATCACAGCCGCTTTCCCGCGTGTCAGGAGCACATCGCCGGCTCCGGCTGCGCCACCTACTCCAGCGCCGATTCCAGCGCCCTTTCCTCCGCTTGCGATCCCGCCAATCGCCGCCCCAATTGCCGCTCCAATTCCGATCTTGGCCGCATCCGATCGGATCGACGATTCGCTCTGTTTAGCGAAAGGTGAGGTTCGGATGCGCACATGTTGGCCATCGGCAGTGGCCAGCTTCACCAACTCGATTTCAAGTCGGGAAGTCCCTTTCACGCGGCCGCCGCGGTCGGCTTCCACGATGCGCCCTTCCAGACGGGCTCCCCGCTCGGCTATGACGAATCCATCGACAACAAGCGGCTGATCCAATGTGGCAAGAAAGCCGTCACCCGGTTGATTATGATCGGCCGTCAGGGTTTCCCCGATGCGAACGGCTATGGCTGTCCCGGAATTCAAGGTCACGGTATGCGGTTGGCGCACCGGCGGAGGCAAAGGCTCCGGCTGAGGAGGGTCGCGAAGCGGCTCTACAACGGGCTGTGAGGGCTCCGGTATCGGCGGCGGTGAAACGACGGGAGGATCACTTGTAACTGGCTTGTTGATATCCGCCGGAATTCGGGGCTGAATTACATGGGCCACTCCGGCTGGTCGTGCGGCGCCGGAGGGGGACCGCTTCTCTGGTTTATACGGGGTCTTGGACTCCGCTACATGGTCCCCAGGCAGCTCGCGCAGGGGCGCCGCTGATTCCGTACTCACTACTGCCGCACCTACCTGCTCGGGAGTGACCTGATCAGCCGCCGACGGCATTGAAGGGTTAACAGGGTTAACGTAAATGGACTTGACCGCCGCATACGTCCGGTTACCCGGGGCAGTCGGCTTGACAGCCATGTACACGATGCCGGACGCCAGTACGGCGCCCCCGAGAAAAGCGAGCAGGATCTTGGAATTCATGGCTCCCACATCGATTAATACGTCCGCGGCCTCGTTTGAGTTTCGTGAGGTTGGGTCTCCCGCAGACCGGGCTGTTTGACTCGGGCGCTAAGCGATTCGCGCCGCCGCAGCTTTCAGATCGTTTACCAGATGTGCAAATTCCTCATCCTTCTGTTCGGTTGTAGGCAGTCTCAGAAGTGCGGAAGGGTGAATAGTGATCATCACCTCGCCACCGGATCGATGGGGCAGAAAAACGCCGCGCTCCTTTTGAATTCCAACTTGGCGGCCTAGTACTACTGTGTTAGAAAAGAACAATTTGG
>JBBSHP010000513.1:0-4444 GCA_038232555.1 Bryobacterales bacterium | reverse complement strand
TGTTAATCGAAGGGTCGTAGTTCGAATCTGGCTTGGGGAGCCAAACCTTTTTCTCCGCTTTGAACGATATTTGCAAATACGCGGTACCCCACATGCCGAAAGGGAGCGCAATCGTGAATCTTAGTTCCGTTCACGCGCACGAAACAACCAAAAACGTAGATGCGTTATGGCCCCCCTTACTTCTCAACGCACCTTGGTTCCGGAAAATACGACTGGGGCTTTACCGACGAAACGTTTGCCGTATGGCATGGCCAAAAGGCCGAGCTGATTGTAGATCTGTGCCACTTTGGCGTCCCGGCTTGGATCGGCAACTTCCAAAATCCCGATTTCCCGAAATTGTTTGCCGAATACGCGTCTGCGTTCGCTAAACGCTTTCCGTGGGTCCGGTTTTACACACCAGTCAATGAGATATTTATCGCAGCGACTTTCTCCGCCCAGTTTGGATGGTGGAACGAACGCTTGAAGACGGATCGCGGATTCGTACACGCACTGAAACATCTCTGCCTGGCGAATATCCTTGGTATGCGTGCCATTCTGGACGTCAATCCGAACGCGACTTTTATTCAGAGCGAGTCGACACAATACTTCCATGCGGAAAATCCGGACTGTGAAGATCCGGCTCGCCGATACAATGAAAAGCGTTTTCTTTCTCTGGATCTCACCTATGGCCACCCATGTCAATGGAACCATCCATGAGTACTTACTGGATAATGGAATGACCCGGGATGAATACCACTGGTTTGTTCAGAATCACGTTCGGCATCGCTGCATCATGGGCAACGACTATTACGCCACCAACGAAAACATGGTGAGCGCGAATGGCAGCATCTCGATGTCTGGAGAAATATTCGGGTACTATCCAATCACCCGTCAGTATTTCGACCGGTACAAATTACCCGTAATGCATACGGAGACTAATTTCTCGGATCCGGGCTCAGTCCACTGGTTGAGGAAGGAGTGGGCCAACGTACATCGTCTTAAGTTGGATGGCGTCCCCATCGTAGGATTCACATGGTACAGCCTGCAAGACCAGGTGGACTGGGATACAGGCCTTCGTGAAAATAACGGGCGCGTCAACCCACTGGGACTGTGCGACCTGGACCGCAAGATCCGGCCAGTCGGCTACGCCTATAAAGATCTGATTGAAAAATGGAAGCCTGCGCTCTGCCGGGAGGGCGGTGTTTTGGGCCTGTGTCTCTAAGGTCTGGGCTCCGAATGCATTCGGAGGGATGGCGCGGGTGAACACGTCGCCGTTTGGCAGAATCACTCTTTCCCTTTCCCCATTATAGGTTTCAAGGCGGGTAGCGCGAATATCAATCTCTTCCACGGTTCCTTCATAGTCACCTGAGCGGATCTGGTCCCCCACGGTGTAAGGTTGACGCAACAGGACCAGACTTCCAGCAGAGAAATCCTGAAGAGACCGACGATGTGATGACAGCGGAGGCGAAGCGGCTGAGCAACAGCGCTAGATTCTCATGCTGGCGCGTCCGCCGCCCCGCCGCAAAGATCAGGTTCTTGATTACGCGAGCGATCAGCAGAAATCCCACGGACACAAGCAGCCCGATCAGGATAAATGGATATTGCTCGACTAGCCCCACCATAACTGCGCTCAAAACACGGCCGCTGAAGACAGGACAGCCGTTCACCTACATTGACGGTCTGCGGTAAAACTATGGCATCATTTGAACGCGGACGGTCGGCATCCCCACGACATCGTAAGTACTCGAGGCGATACCGATACCGGCTTCCTCGAACCCGGCGAGAATGTCGCGGCTAATGTGGTCCTTGATTTCGCGCACTCCATGATCCGACACCACAAAGCGTAGTGCCAGTTCCACCCAGTTATCCGTCAGACGTAGATATACTCTGGGGTCCAGGTTCCGATTGCGTGACGTAGTAGCGACGCTCTAGACTCTGTAGAGCCTCTTCACTCAGCTGGATTGCGTTCCGCGTGTGCCTATTGGCTGCCGCGAGCATCACCTGCTCCGCGCGCTTCCGGTCGGCAGTATAAGAAACGGGGATACGTATCTCTTCCCAGATGAAGGGAAAATCCCGGGTGTTAATTGAACACCGGATCGTCGAAGATCTTGGCATTCGTGACGGTGACAATGCGGCCGCTGAACTGCCGTCCCTGCACCCACATGGCAGGGTCTGCGTTTTGCACAGCCGGGGGTTGACCCATTTCCATGATCACGGTCTGCAGAAATCCCAGTCCAATCACATCACCCCGTATACCTCCGAAAGTGATTCGGTCGCCCACATTGAATGTCTTTCCGCGAAGGATCAGAATGTATCCGGCGATCGCGGTAACCACACGTTGCAGCGCAAACGCAAGGCCCGCCGTCACCAGACCCAATGCAGTGGCTAAGCGGGTAGGGTCGTCGAACCAGATCGAGAGTAAGCCAAGAATATTGATCAGAGTGACGGCGATCGAAATAGCCTGACGCGTCCAAAAAGCGCGCCTGTCGTGAGAGCCGGTGCTCCCGTGAGTCATCCACTTCAGCAGACGGCCAGTCAGCCACACGACACCCAGGAAAGCGCAGGAGAATAAGATCTTGCGGCCGTTGTCCGCGTTGAAGCCAACCAGGTCCACGCCCGAACACCTGGAGCGATCGGTGGGGTCCTACGAGCTTTACGATGTTCTGCATGGTTTCCTAAAAAGAGCAATCCTGGGAGCAGTTGTGGCCGACAGCAGTATCCTTGACGTAAGAGCCGGAATGCTGGAGAACGCAAAGACATTGATTCAGTATCTCGCGCATTGCGTCGAGTTCGCGGCCGCCATCGTGATCGGGCTGGCTGCAGTGGAAGCCAGCGTCAAATCTCTGCTGCTGTTTTTTCGCCGGAGCGCGCCGCCGGAAGCGAAGAACGAGGTTCGGCTCACATTGGGACGTTGGCTCGCGGTCGGTCTGGAATTTGAACTCGCGGCCGATATTCTCAACACTGCTGTTACGCCTTCATGGAACGATATTGAAAAACTGGCAGCCATCGCAGCTTTGAGAACGGCTCTGAACTACTTTCTGGAAAGAGAGATCCGGAAGGAATCATCGCCGTCCCAATGGCAGGCCCAACGTGAGGCAACCGGCCCGGCGGCAAGCGAGTTGGAACTGAGGGAGCGCTGAGGAACGCGTACCCGCTGCTTCCGCTGCGTTGAGGCGCCGGCTATCACCGCGTTGCGACCAATTTAGCTGGCACAATAGGTGCAATGAGCTCCAGTCCGAGAGGATTCAAGCTGTTTCAGCCCGTTCAGCAGCGGCTGGAGCGAATCGATCTTCGAGAGCACGAAGAGAAGATTCTGCTGATGCTGGCCCTGGTGATCAGCGCGGTGGTGGGTCTGGTCGTTGTCGCTTTTGTGGCTCTCACGGAACGTTTAGGCAAAGTCCTGCTGAACGCCGGGGATGTACAGCGATTTCTGAGTCCGCTGGTTGGCTCACTGGTCGGCGGTTGGTTGCTGTTCAAGTTCTTCCCAGACGCGAGGGGGAGCGGTATTCCCCAGACGCGTGTGGCATTGATCCTCGAAAAAGGCGTCATTCGTCTTCGCACCATCGTTGGTAAATTCATCTGCTCTTTCATCTCCCTGGGAAGCGGTGTTGCTCTCGGTCGCGAAGGTCCCTCGGTCCAGATCGGAGCCGGCATTGCATCTGTGGTGGGCCGCCGGCTCGGCTTGCGGGAAGAGCAGGTTCGATCGCTGATTCCGGTGGGCACAGCGGCTGCGGTGGCGGCGGCCTTCAATACGCCCCTGGCGGCCGTCCTGTTTACCCTGGAAGAGATTCTGGCAGACCTTCACGCCCGAGTTGTCGGTTCCGTCGTCATCGGTGCCGCGACGTCCTGGATCGTCTTGAGATTGATCTTAGGGGACGAGCCGCTCTTTCATGTCCCGGCGTATCAGTTGGTGCACCCGTTGGAGTTCCTCATTTATGCTGTCCTTGGATTGCTCGGCGGCTTGGTATCAACAGCCTTCGTGAAGCTGCTGCTGTGGCAGCGCGCGGCGTTCCTAAAAGTCCCACAGCGATGGAAGCCATTCACTCCGGCTGCGGGTGGTTTGGTTGTGGGCTTACTGGCTCTTGCGGCGCCGGGCGTGTTGGGCGTTGGCTACAACCTGGTCAGCGCCGCTTTGAACGGCCAGATTGCGCTCAAGGTGATGCTGCTCCTCCTGGTACTGAAGGTCGTGGCGACAACCGCTTGTTACGGTTCCGGCAACGCCGGTGGCATTTTTGGTCCCAGCTTGTTCATCGGAGCAATGCTCGGGGGCGTGGTGGGGCAAGTTGCGCACTCGCTGTTGCCGGATCACACGGGTAATGCCGGCGCATATGCCCTGGTCGGCATGGGGGCCGCTTTCGCCGGTATCGTACGGACGCCGATGACCAGCGTCATCATGATCTTCGAGGTGACGCGCGACTATACCATTATCGTGCCGCTGATGATCGCGAACCTGTGCAGCTACGTC
>JBBSHP010000512.1:0-4447 GCA_038232555.1 Bryobacterales bacterium | reverse complement strand
CGAGCAAAGCTCTCCATCAGCGACACGCTGCGTTACGGGACGCAGATTGCGGAAGCACTGGCGGAGGCCCACGCGAGGGGAGTCGTGCACCGCGACCTCAAGCCGGGCAACATCATGCTGTCGCGGTCAGGCGTCAAGGTGCTTGATTTTGGGCTTGCAAAGCTAACAGATGCAGATGAAACGCTCACGTCCAGTCGAGTTGTTATGGGAACTCCGGCGTATATGGCTCCGGAGCAACTCGAAGGTAACGCGACCGACTGGCGAACTGACATTTATGGGCTGGGCCTCGTTCTGTACGAAATGGCCGGGGGTAAACGCGCCCTGCATGGTCAGACTCGCTCGCTCGAGAACGTGCCTGCGCAGCTCGCGCACGTAATCGAACGTTGTCTTGCACCAGATCCGGACGAGCGATGGCAGTCGGCGCGTGATGTTAAAGCGGAACTGCAGTGGGCAGGCCCGCAGACGACTGAGGCAGCCGTATCGTCCCGAAGGTTCATATCCTGGCCCTGGGTGACCGCTGCGGTGATGCTGGCACTCGCGACCGGCGCCGGAGTCTGGCTGTTTGCCCCCGGCGCGAGACAATCCCCAGCAGCGGGACAGCCTTTTTCTTTTCGGATTCCTGTTCCCGACGGTTTACGGATGCTCGGTCGTAGCACGTTTTCAATTTCTCCGGATGGGAAGACACTGGCATTTTTCGCGGCTCGATCGGACGGCATTGAACACATGTGGGTGCAGCGGATTGGAGAGCTCGAGGCCAAGCTCCTGCCCGACACGCAGAGTCCCCCTGAGGCCGCATCGCCCATCTGGTCGCCAGACAGTAAGACCGTTGCGTTCCACGCCAACGGAAAGCTGAACAAAATCAACGTGAACGGAGGCCTGCCGCAGACAATCTGCGACGTCTCCACTTTCGTCTCCGGTGGTTCCTGGAGCCGTGATAACGTCATCGTTTTCGGCGACCTGACGCGGGGGATCATGCGGGTTCCAGCCTCAGGCGGGACACCCGTGCCTCTCACTGCCCTTGATCACGGCGAGGGTTTTCACACGTTTCCCGTTTTCCTGCCGGACGGCCGCCATTTTCTATACCACAGGAGTGGGGGTCCAGAGGATGTAAACGGGATTTACGTCGGTTCCATCGACGCCGATCCTGGTAAGCAGGACACCAGACGATTGCTCGCCTTACCACAAGTGGTCCAGGTGGTAAGTCTGGGCGACAACAAAGTGAAGTTGGTTTACCTCCGCAATCGAACATTGGTTGTCCAGGACTTCGATGCCGCCAAGCTGCAATTAACAGGTGAGGCGGCAATCGTGGCGGACCAGGTTGGGAACTCCCTGGTCTTTGGCTTCCATGCGGCTTCGCCGAATACATTGGCTTACCGACCACCCGTGGCCGAGAATATTCAGCTTCGCTGGTTCGACAGGCAAGGTAAACCCGGGCCGGCGATTGGAGAACCCTTCATTCGTCAGTCCTCTTTAGCTTTGTCCCCAGACGGCGATCAAGCACTGGTGTTTCGGTTGGAACTGCAATCGTCCGGCATCTGGCTCCTCGATCTTCGCCGCAATGTGTTCCTCCGCCTCACCAGCGGTTCGGGATCGCAAAGCAGCCCTGTTTGGCCGCCCGAAGGCAAGCGATTCGCATTCGCATCGAATGTTGTTGGTTCTGCCAACATTCGCCAGGCATTCGTTAGTGGTGACGTGATCGGTGGGCCGCTTCTTCAATCGAGCGGGGAGGATTATCCATTGAGTTGGTCGGCGGATGGCCGCTTTGTGTTGTACACCACAAACGGGGCTAAGACCAAAGCAGACTTGTGGATCTTGCCGGTGGTGGCAGGCCACGGCGGAACGCCATTCCCGTTTTCGACGACTCCGGCCTCAGAGTCAGGCGGGAGCTTTTCACCCGATGGACGGTGGATCGCATACACATCGGACGAGATGGGTTCGCTCGAAATCTATGTTCGATCGTTTGCGCCGCCGGGGGCCGGAGGGGTCGGCGCAAGTCAGGAGCCAGGGGGACAGAAGACCCGTGTTTCGACTGGGGGTGGTAAGCAGCCGCACTGGCGCAGAGATGGCAAGGAACTGTTCTACGTAGCCGGGGATGGAAAGCTGATGGCTGTGACTGTACGATCCGGAAGTTCCTTTCAGGCCGACAGCCCACAGGCGCTTTTTAAAATTCCAGCGTCAGGAGTGTGGGATGTAACCGCCGATGGAAAGCGATTCCTAGTGGGTGTTCCGGACGAACAACGCGGGCAAGTACCTTTCACGGTTGTATTGAACTGGATGGCAGGATTGAACCGCTGAGCGGTGTGACCAGAACTGGCCGCGCTGCTCGCGAGGTGCCGGATGCTCAGCGCTCCACTGTGAGCAAGAGTGATGGCCCGGTCAAAGCCCCACCGGCGGCCTTTGGTTCTGGTTTCGGAGCCAGCTCTCCTGACTCGACGCCAAGCTTAAGCGCCCGCGGGAGCGATACCTGTTGACCGTCTTCTGCTATGGATGCAATCTGGGCCAGTCCAGACAGCGAGAGCTATTAGGGCCATTTCTCTTAACAAGCCAAAATCGCTGCCAGTGCCGGGTCGCGGTTTTCGCGGAATAACTCGAATAGGGGCGGTGCATAAAGTGTCGGAGCAATCCACTTTCTCACGTCTTGCCGGCAATGACATTTTCAATAGAGATTTGAGATGATGGCGCGACTCTTGCTGTAAGGCAACATTACGACATTGTTTCACCGACAAAATTCGGGGAATCGCCGGTCGGTTCGCCGGCGAAAATAGCTTTTGTGTTGCGCGCAAGCAAAACTGCTGCGTTGACCGCCGCGCTAAACGTTTGCCGCCCCACGATGACGTCGCTTTTGCCGTGTCGCCGCCGTTGCACCAACGCAGATCAATCACAAGTCTGTCAACTTCCCGTTCGTCACTCGCTTTGAAAACCCTTGCGGAAGAACTCTGCTGTGGAAATGAGGACGAAACGTTTTCAACCTGCCCAACGAAAACCGCGCGCCGACGCAAAGCGGGAATCGCGGGTGGTCTGAAAGTTGGTGGTCGCCTTCCCCTGGGAAATCGCTCTGCAGTAAGAGTGGGCGCGCTTACGCGTGAGTATGCATCTCCGGCATACCGAGCCGTTGTGCCGTTTCGCCTTCAAAATCAAATTCGATCAAAACAGCCGGTTCATCGCCAACGATCCAGGCGTCATGCCCCGGTTCTATGGCAACCACTTGCGGAGCCCGGAACTGCGAAGTACAGCCATCCCCATATCGGATATGCACCTCGCCGCGAGCTAGAAAACCAACGTGTGCGTGCATGCAAAGCTCGGTGCCGGCGACCGCCTTCATATGCGTGGACCAGCGAAAACCAACGGGATAAATCATGCGCTTCACCCGCGTAGATCCAGCCCTCACGATATCAAGCTGAATCCCACCAACCTCGCGGTGCTCGGCATCCGCGATCGCAGCAACCAGTGGATCGTTCGCGCTCATATGCGTCTCCTTTGCGGTTGAATTCTACCACTGTGGCGGCGACGCTGTTCGGGGGCCGATTCGCTGCCCCGCTTTACTTGTGAAATGATCGAAGCATGGCGATGAGACGATACCTTGGCATAATGTTGCATTGGCTTCCGGGCATGTGGCTGCTAATTGCTCCCGTGCCGAGTCCTGCGCAAGACGTTGGCAAGCGGGTGGCGCTAACCGATCGTCAAAAATTCAACGCGCTCAGAGACGCCAAGCGGCTCTGTGAAAAGGCGGAGATTTCGGAACGGCAGGGGAAGGCCGACGAGGCCGAACACATGGCCGAGCAAGCGCTGGCGCTGGAAGAGCAAGTGCGAGGGCTATGGCACATTCAAGTGGCGCTCAGACTTGATCAGGTTGCCGATTTATACACTGCACACAAAAAGGAACGCGCCGCCGAGCTGTTATACGACCGCGCCAAAGCGATTCGGGAACGGGCGTTGAGTACACATCCTGACGTTTATGAGCGAGACGGGGGAGAGCTTCGCCCCAAGAAGATTCAGCCGGCAGAGAAGGCGGTTCCAGTTAAGCCGTGATGGATCGCTTAAATGTTGGGGAGCAGTGCCCGGCGGCAGCTGTACCAGCCGCACGCGATCAGCGCGGCTCCGAACAGGATTGCGATCGCAATCATCTGGGAAATTTTCCCCTGTCACTCGGATTCGGGAACTGCGCGATCTGACCCGGCAGAGAGTGCATGCGCTGGAGGATTGGAATCGGGTGAAGAAGCGGATCGAGCAGTTATGCCAGACGGGGATTACTTGCAAACATAGGATTGGCGCCTATATCTCAAACTCGTGGATCCACAGACGGCTTGATCGGGAAGATTTTCGCGGATGGGGACGAGGCAGGCAGGAATGCCCAATGCCACTTACTTTGTCCCATCTTTCCTGAAGGGAAACCCTGTCTGGTGCCGCCACGCCGCGCGCGGATAGGACCGCCGCTTCCGGCGCTTTG
>JBBSHP010000511.1:0-4454 GCA_038232555.1 Bryobacterales bacterium | reverse complement strand
TCCTATCCTACCGGCGACTTCGTCCCGCTCTGGATCTATGTGCAGTAACGTCCCGCGCTGATCCGACAAGAGCCAGACGCGATTCTCTCCGACGACGATGCCGCCTTCGCTGTTGGCAACCGTAAGTGGTATGTTGGCAACAACCCTATTGGTAGCCGCATCGACGCGGTCCAGCTGCATCTCACCGCAACACGGCACCCAAACACCGCCAAATCCGACAGCCAACCCAGAGCAAGGTCCTCTGCCCACGGGAATCGTGGCAATGAGGCGATTGGTTACGGGATCGATTCGAGCGATGCTGTTCGCAGACTGATTCGAGATCCAAACGGCATCCAGCCCGATACCGACCCAATCCGGACTGCCAGGAATCGACAGCTTCGCGACAATAGGAAGCTCGCTGACCGGACGTTGAATTGACTTCAGATCGCTCACGGCGATTAATTATGTCACGACGACAGATCTCCGGTTTCGAAATAGAATTCATCCTTGACCGTCATATTCATTGCCCCTGAGGGGCCGAAATCCGCGATGTTTGCCAAAAGGCGTTCGCCTGACTTCAGCCGCTGATCAGCCGAGTCCTGCCGGTTTGGCAACTCAAACTGCAGTGCTGTGCCGTCCCAATCAGCCGGGAGACGCTCCACTGAAGCGGATGCGATGTGATCGAAATCCGGCGGCCGAGTCAGCCAATGAGCAATGAAGGGCTCACCGGCGCTGCCAAACACTAGATACCTTAACTGAGCTGGCCGCTGATCGTTCGGTGTAAACTGGCGACCATACAGCACTCGAATTACCTTCACTGAGACTTGGTCGGAGGTAATTGGCGTGCCGCCCCGTTCAAAATGTCCGCGGTACAACGTGCCTATCATCAAGGATTGGTCCTGCACCGCCTCCAGCAACTTGGAGAGAACGAATGGTCTGGGAACCCAAGTGTATATCGGTTCTCCGGAGACCCGCCTATCCTCCCGGTAAACCGCGGTCGGATTACGCCCTTCCTCCGAAAGACTAACGTGCAAAAAAACCTGAAAGTCGTGTGGAGCGTGGAACATCGGCAGGTGAGACATGAAGACCTCCGATTCACCCACCACAAGCATTCCGTGAATGGCGGCAACCTCATCCATCGCTCCGTGTTCATGCATGCTCAGGCTTCAGGCGCTCCTACAATAAAGTCTGCGTGCACATCCTCGTGGGGAGTGGCCACCATAGCCTCACATGCAGCGGACAGCTCCTTAATGTGAGCGGTAAACAACGGGAGCGAATGTTCTTCAGGCTGATAGGTGGTACCGACAGTGTATAGTTCTCGTGCAGTCTTCTTCATCTCAATATGATTGCCTAAGACTACTGACACGGGATGTTGATCGGCAAAAGCCGCTAATCTCGCGGCGCTTTGGCGATATGCCGACCAATCACTCACGGTCAGTTTTCCCGGATACAGAGTGTCTCCGGTTAGTAAAATTCCGGTGCGCGGATCAAACACGGCAATATGAGCGGCTTCATGCCCCGGAAGTGGCAAGATTGTCAATCGACGCCCGCCGAGATCGAGAGTAGCCTCCCCCTCGGGCCAGTTTGGCAGGCCGAAGAATGCCATCACATCGGCTACAGCGTGGCCGACGATTAAAGTCGCGGGACGGTTTTCGAATTCGCGATCCCAGTAAACGTGATCGCCATGGCTGTGGGTATGCGCGACAATCAATTTAAGGTTATCCGGCAGCGGATTTCTGCGCGCGATGATATCATCGACTGTGCGGCGCAGTGGCAGCACTTGGCCTTGAGCGTTGGGTCCGGGGGAGGCACCGGTGTCAAACAGAATTGCCCGTTCGGTTCCGAAAAGAAGATACAAAAAATTTCCTTCGAAATTGAAACACTTGCTCTGCCGTAACACGAATGTGTCGTCATCGAAAGCGACGACTTGAAGTAGAGGATCAGTCGAACGGCTGCAGTCGCGCGCTCCATGGATCCACTTCACTTGATCTAGATCTACGTTCGGCATTTTGCGCGATTACCTCTCCAATGCTTGCACAAAACCGTCAAAGTCCGCGCGGCTACCGCCGAACACCATTCGCAGAGCCTGAATCCCCGGGCTAAAGAAGTAATCGCCGCCCGTCATGATGATCCACTCTTGAGTGATCTGAATCGTGGATGAGGCATGTCCCGCCAAATTCAATTCGAAAACGCGAGTGCGACCAGAGCCCTCGTTGCGTTGGCCAATCAGAGGATCGTGGCCGCCACCGCCGTTTGGGTTCCGCGCGTCGTTGGCCCATTCTGCGTTAAGCACCACAAACTGGTCCTTGATCGAGGTCTGGTAGCACACAAACATTAATCCGCGATTACCCTCTAGCGGGTCTTGCGAGGGCCGAGTCCGATCAGGTAATGGTTCGCCGAACGGAATTCCGCGGCGAAGCACCAGCCGCGTAAGAGTGTCGGCCGGGCTACCTTTCTCCGTTGAGTTGTCTCGTGGATTGACTTTGCGGATGTGCGCCGACAACGGACAGCGATTTCCCCCGTTGTCAGCCTTCGCTTGCGGGAAGTTCCCGTCTTGTCCCACGAATTCAGGCAATAGCTGCAACGGCGCGGATTCGCGGATAAACTGAAAATGATTGTTCGCTAGGTCGTTTGTGCCCAAAACTCCATCATCTTGGTCGCTAATAGGAATACGCATAATCGGCGCACCGCTGGGCCAGCGCCCAACGAGTAGTGAAGCGAACTGCGTAGGTTCGAGCGGAGACGCTGTTGGGTTTTGCGCGGCCATGGACGCCGCTGTGTCCGCCACGAACCTGTCGAATGCGGCAACATCCTGGCGTAGCCGGCGGCAGACCACATACGAACCATTCCGAGCCCAGATCGGAACACCCTGCATGGCTTTGACACCTGGGGCCCGCTTATCGTTCGGGCGTTGTCGTTCATAGCCAAACACGAATTGACCGGGCCACACCAGCGGCTGCCCTGGACGCGCCTGCTCAGGAAAGGTTTCGTCCTGCTGTTGTGAATCAGCAGGGTCGATATAGCGTTTCGTGAAAGGCTCGGTTTCTTTGGCACGCCCGCGGATTCCAGGCTGCGATATGCCGTCTTTAAACCCGAAATGCTCGTGTCCTTTGAGCGGCGGCGGGAGCGTCCGACACCATTGGACGTGAACTACGCGTAATGCGCTGGGCAAACCAGCAGCAACTAAACTTTGCTCGATCCGACTCACTTCGGCTTTGAGTACGTCATCCCGATCCGACGCGACGATGAGCATTACATCAGCCGGAGTACGCGTGCTGCCAAAAAGCCATTTGTCGACATGGCCCGGGTGCGTCGAAAGATCCGACGTGATCGGATCACCAACCGAAGGTGAGTTCGAGGATCGCATTCCAAGAGCGAAGTACGGGTCATTGAACTTCGCTGCTTCGCCCGGTGAAACTAGCTTCGCAACGCCAGAGATAGAAAATCCGACATTGATCCAAGTGGCAACCAGCCCCGATGGCTCCGCTTCTCGCCTCGCACGCATCGCCCTATACAGCTTGTTGAAACGATAAACCTCCGCGGCAGTTGCGATGTGCGGCACCAGATCTTGAATCCATTTCCTTGCCTGAACAGTGGCCCAGTCGGCTTCCTCGATCGCAAGAAAAATGAATGCTTGGAAATCTTTGTTGAAGCCCGCTAGACCGTTGCCTTGGATGTCGTCTAACTCCAAAAGCGGTTCTTGTTCGAGCGGGGTCGTGCTCATCCGGACACTTGGAATCGCTTTACGGGAAGAGCTATTCTTCCATCGGCTTAGAAGCGCGAGACATTCGCTTTCCTCTGGGCATCTGCGCTCGGCGAGCCATTCGAGCGGCGAAATTCATTCCGGCCAAGGGCGCATGAGGTAATGCCGTTCCGACACATTCTTGGGCTGGGTTGTGAATGCTGTTTTCTCGGCAAGAGAGTCCAGTCAAACCGACTTTGACGAACTCGGCGAGTTGTCCACCGTATGCAATATTATTCGGACCTATTTTTATATCACCCACGACAAAGCCTTCGCCGGGGGGGACTTCATACACCAAGTGGAGAGCCTGCGCAGGATCGTCGCTAGTAGCTGGCTTAGGTTGCCCGCGAATTACGTTCCAATAATCTCGGACCGGTGCACCATCATGGGTAAATCCAGCGCTAGTGTAGTTGGTGATATAAAGCGCGACTGGATTTCGGAGTGTGATTGCGGCACCGGTACGCGCGAGCTTCTGCACATTGAACCCAATTAGCGGATCACTGCTCCTCCCCGGTTCGCCGAATCGGCCGCACTTGATCAGTGCATCAGCATCAATCACGGGCTGCCCATGTTTTTGTCGGAGGACAGTGGCATCGGCAGCGATGTGAACCTCTGCGTAAAGATTGTTATTGGGCTGAATCAAATGAACAGCTCCGTGAAGTGTATTCCACTGGTTTTCCGGGTTATACCTCCCGCCAACGATAAGGTGTTCAAGTCGAACCTGGTCGCTCAT
>JBBSHP010000510.1:0-4469 GCA_038232555.1 Bryobacterales bacterium | reverse complement strand
GCAGAAACTGCCGTCCAGACCACGCGATAGATGTCCTCCACGGTCTGAATCTTCGCTTGGACAACCCCCATTCATCTCCAGCGTACGCCCGCCGGGCAGTATCCTCGATCCAATCAGTTATTTATAACACAGTAGTACTAAACCGGGTGTGTTATTCTCGGTGCTGGCCTGACCTGAGAGAGTGTTCGACGTGATGGCGTGACTTTACCGGAGTATCGTCCCCATGCGGCTGGACATTTGCGAAAACAATTCCCAGCGTCCCGCCCCGCTCGTTGATTTTGGGGAATTGGTTGCCTATCGCGACTTTCTCTTTCTACCGATTTGGCGCGAAATTCAATCGCGTTACCGTCACACTCTCATCGGGGTGGGCTGGACGTTTCTCAATCCGCTTCTGACCATGGTTGTGTTTGGGCTGATCGTCCCCCATCTGTTCTCGAAGGATGCGCTGAGGGCGCAGACGCAAGGCGTCCCGTACGCGGTCTATCTGTATTGCGGCCTGGTTCCGTGGACGTGCTTCTCGCACGCGGTCACCCGGGCCAACACCTGTTTGATCGAGCAGGCGCCGCTGCTTAAAAATATGTATTTCCCGCGGTTAATGTTGCCTCTATCGCGCGTTGTTGCGGCGCTCTCGGAAATGACGATCGCATTCGCCGCTCTGTTCCTGTTGATGGCCGGGTGGCGGGTAGTGCCCTCGCCGCATATTGCCGCGCTGCCGTTTTTTCTGCTGCTCCTGCTAGTGTTCTGCTGCGGCCTGGGATTGATTCTGGCCATGGCACAGGTCCGCTATCGCGACGTGCTATTTGCCGCGCAATATGCTCTGCAACTCGGGCTGATGGTGACGCCGGTGTGGTTCTCGCTGAATGCTCTTCCTCCCTCGCTGCGCTGGGTAGTCGGATTGAATCCCATGGCGGCGGTGGTGGAAGGCTTCCGCTGGGCCCTGCTCGGCGTGGACAAGCCCTCTCTGGAGGTGTTTGTCAGCTCGTCTTGTGTCAGCTTCATTCTGATGATTACCGGATTGTGGTACTTCGGGCGCCGCCAGGAGACGGTGACCGATTATGTCTAGCCCTCACGCGGTACAGTGCCACGGCATCGGGAAGCGATTCTCTCGCGACGACATTGTTCCCTACCAGGGGTTGCGAACAAAACTTCGGGAATTGTTAGGGAAGGGCGCGCGGCCGGTGGCGCGGGATGGAGTAGTTTGGGCCCTGCGCGACGTGAACTTCGAATTGTCGCAGGGAAAGATCATGGGAGTACTCGGAGTCAATGGTTCCGGCAAATCCGTGTTACTCAAAATTCTGGCTCGCATCACCAAACCAACCGAAGGCAGCAGCCTGGTGATTGGGGCGGTCAGTTCCATTCTCAATATGGCGGCGATGCTGAACCCGGAGCTGACCGGCCGGGAAAACATCTTCCAGACAGGAACGCTGCTGCGGTTACGGCGTGAAACGATTACCCGCCGATTCGATGACATCGTGCACTTTTCCGGTGTCGAGCCGCACCTGGATTCGCTGGTGCGCGGACTCGGCTGGAATGCAACTACGTCTGGCATTCGCTGTCATGGCACACCTGGAAACCGAAGTTGTGCTGATTGACGAAGCGCTCTCGGTGGGCGACGAAGACTTTCGAGAGCGCTGCGTACAGCGCATCCGGCAAATGGCCGCGCGTGGAACCACCATCGTGATCGTCAGCCATGAGTTGCAAATGATGGCCAACCTGTGCGATCTTGCCCTGATTCTCGATCACGGCCACCTGCGGGCGTTTGACTCGGCGAGTCAGGTGGTCGCCTCGTATCTCGATACGTACCATCGCAAGACACCCGTAAGCACGCTCTGGCAATAGGCGTGAAGGGGCATGCGCAGTCTTGACAAACGCCCCTGTGGCTTGGTTGGCTGGGCGGGTCTGTCTGATCCACGTGTTCAGCCCCGATCTCAATTCGGCCAGATGAGGGCAGGTTCAGACGGTTTCAAAATAGCAGCTTCAGCGCCACTTGCCCGATGCGGGGATCCCCGGCTCCCCGGATGCTGCCGAAGGCCGCCGAGCTGACGGTCTGATTTGGGTTGCTCAGGTTCACTCGGTTTAACAGGTTGAAGAACTCAAGCTCGAAGCGCAGGCGCAGGCGTTCGCTGCCCAGAGGAACATTCTTGAACAGGCCGACATCCCAGTTGAGGAAGTTGGGACCAATCAGGCTACCTTTACCGACGTTCCCGAAGGAGCCGTTGACGGGAGATGAAGGCCGAGGTGTTGAGGTAGTTTCCGCAAGGAGCGATATTCTTGCAGGCGCCGGATCCGTATGCGGAGCCGCCGAGATACTGGGCGCGATCGGTGCCGAGGCCAGTTTGAGAAGCATCGCGTCCCGCCAATATGGTTAGCGGTCCGCCGGTCTGTGCGGTGAAAATCCCGTTCAATTGCCAGTCGCCGAACGCATAACGTGCCAACGGTGTAACGGTCTTGAGTTTCGGCAACTCCCAAACGTAGGAGAGCACAAATCGCTGACGCCGATCAAAATCGGATCGCCCGTAATCGAACTGGTGGCGGCCAGGGAAGTTCCAGGGAATGGGCGACAGGCTTTGTGAGGAAATGCGTGCGACGCCCTGCCCGTTCGGCACGTCGTCAAGATTCTTCGACCACGTATAGTTGGCCAGCACAGTCAAGCCATGCGAGAAACGACGTTGCAGGCTGAGCTGCAGCGAGTGGTACATCGAGTTGAGATCCTGGCTTGCTTGGCCGATGGTGCTGTAGCCCTTGAACAATCGTCTGGCGTCGGTCGAGAGAGCGCTACCAGGCGTGTAAACCGCGGGTTCAGTTCGATGGTTTCGGTCTGATGAACGGAGCGCGAGCCGACGTAAGCGGTCCGGGCCATCCAATCGCGGCCAATCTGGCGTTCAATGGCCAGGTTCCAGATATAGGTGACCGGGGTTGCCATCTTCGAGTCGTTGGCCGGGTCGTAACTCACGGCCAGCACGGGGGCAGGAAAGGCGCCGTCCCTGGGTGCTGGAAAAGGCGCAGGGAAGGGATTTGCCACGCCGGAGTATGGATTGCTAAATGGTCCCGACGGATCCGTAAAAGAAATTTGAGGACTGAAAGGCGTGACGTCTACGAACCGGTTGTTCAGGATACCGACCTGCTGCGAGTCGTAGAACAAACCAGCGCCACCCCGAAGGCTGGTTTTTCCGTCGCCGAAAAGGTCGTAGGCAAACCCGAACCTCGGCGCCACGCTGCTCCAGTTCCCACGCACGCCGTACTTTGGCATGCCGGGGTCACCCGGGAATAATAATCCAGCCGGAGCATTCACGTACACTTGCGAACGGATCTTCGCATAATAGTTCTCGGGCCGGAATTGTTCGACGCGGCCTCGCACTTCCTGCACCGGGAAAAAGGGCTCCCAACGCAGACCGAGGTTGAGCGTGAGCCGCCGGCTAATGTGATAGTCATCCTGGAAGTACAAGCCGGCGTACTTGCTGCGGTTGTCTTTGAACTCGCCAAAACCCTGCCGGAAGGTGCGCATTTTCCCGAGCAGAAAACTCGCCGCAGCATTGTTCGTGTAATCCGTCGTGAAAGCGAACGTGCCATAGACGAGAAAACCGACGCGCAGGATCACCTGTCCGCGATCCAGGCCGCCGCCAAAGGAGATGGTATGTTTCCCATGCACCCAACTGACGTCATCGGAGAGGCTGTAGTTGTTACGAATGAAAACCGAAGGCGGGAAGTCACTGATGTTGAAGTAGCCGGCCACGCTCAAACCATCCAGGCTCTTTTTGGAAGGCGGCTGATAGATGCTTAGTCCGAGGTCGTTCACTCCGATCGAGTTGTCAGGCGGCCCGCCAATGGAGTACACACGCGAAAACCCCAGTCTGAAGTCATTCAACAGATTAGCCTTGAAGATATGAGAATCGCTGATTAGCGCGTTGTGTGAATTGATGCTCGATCCGCTCAGAACGTTCACGTAGTTGGTCGGATCGAGATAAGACGCGTTTTTAAAGCGGTCGAGATAATAGCGTGCGGTCAGCCGGTTATTCTGCCTGATTGAATGATCCAAGCGACTTAGGAACGAGTTGAAATCTTGAGCCAAGGGCTGTGAGTAGTAGACCGCTCCGTTACCGCCCACCTGCGGCAGATACTTGAGGAACGCGACGGCCGCTGGGTCAAAGCGCTTAGTCCGGATCAGATTGCCCGGGAAAGGTTTGCCGGTGTCCGGATCGTTGATCACGACAACACGGCCGAAGGGATTGGCAGGATTATTGGCATCGAGCAGGGCTGAGAAATCGCCGGTCCGATTCGCATTGGTAGGCACAAACGCGTTCAGCCCATTCTGAACGTTGCGAATCCGGGTACCCTGGTATCCAAAGAAGAAGAACGTCTTATTCCGTCCATCGTAGTGAGGAAGCACAACCGGTCCGCCGGCCGTTCCGTCAAACTGGTTGCGTTTCAACTGGTCGCGACTTGGGGCGAACGCGTTGCGCGCGTTAAAT
>JBBSHP010000509.1:0-4470 GCA_038232555.1 Bryobacterales bacterium | reverse complement strand
GGCCGCTCCAGCGCTGCTCTCCAACATGTCCTATTTTGAAAAGCGCATGATCGAGTGGGACGCCGAGAACATGCGGATCAAGACTTAGCGGAAACGGCCCTCAACGAATGCCTTCTTCGATCAGCGTTCGGCTGAGCGTGATGATGTTCCTCAACTATGTTGTTTGGGGAGCATGGTACGTCACGATCGGCACCTGGCTGACCGCTACTCTGAAGTTCTCCGGAACCCAGACCGGCGCCGTATTTGGGACCGCGGCGCTGGCTTGCATGATCTCTCCTTTGATTGTTGGTTTGATCGCCGATCGTTGGTTTGCGACGGAGCGCGTGCTGGCCAGTTTACACCTCATCGGGGCAGCGCTTCTGTACCTGGTTGCACACGCAACTACATTTCCGGCGGTTTACTGGCTGATGCTGGCGTATTCGTTGTGCTTCTTCCCGACCATCCCGCTAACGAACTCCCTGACGCTTCGCAACATCAGCGACGCGCCGAGCCAGTTCCCCCTGATCCGCGTTTTTGCAACACTCGGATGGATCGCTATTTCGCTGGTGATCGGGCACCTGGGAGTGGAGTCCTCTTCGAATCAGTTTCTGATGGCGGCCGGATGCTCATTGGGAATGAGTCTGTTTAGCCTGACGCTGCCGCACACGCCCCCGGCAGGCGGCGGTTCCAAGGCGACGTGGCGCGGACTGCTCGGGCTGGACGCGCTGGTGATGTTGAAGCAACGGTCGTTTCTGGTCTTTGTGGTGGCATCCGTGTTGGCCTGTATTCCTCTGACCTTCTACTTCTCGTTCACCAACGCCTATCTGAACGAGGTGGGCATGCAGAACGCGGCCGGCAAGATGTCGCTCGGACAGGTTTCAGAAGTGGGGGTGATGCTGGTGATGCCCCTGATCTTCCGGCGCTTCAGCCTGAAGTCGATTCTATTGCTCGGGTTGATCGCGTGGTCGGTGCGCTACGCCTTGTTGGCGTTTGGCAATCCAGGGCCGCAAGTCTGGATGTTCTACGCCGCTATTCTGCTGCATGGGATCTGCTTCGATTTCTTCTTCATGACGGGCCAGCTCTATACCGACCAGGAGGCGCCGCCCCATCTCCGCAGCACGGCCCAGGGCTTTCTGACATTTCTGACCTACGGTGTGGGCATGTTCACGGGTGCGGTGCTATCGGGAGTGGCAGTCGATTTTTTTACAACCACAACGGGTGGAACGGTAACACGAAACTGGACTGGCTTCTGGCTGAGTTCAGCCGCCGGGGCGCTCTGTATATTTCTGTTTGTGGTCCTGTTATTCCGCAGCGATAAAGGGGTTCAAACGAAATCACCTACCCGTAGAGAAGATGATAGAGTGGCTGCAGGAGAAGTGAATGCATAACTCAAGCAGACGAGACTTCTTGAAAGCTGGGATCGGAGCCGGAGTACTTTCCGGGTTCGGCGGCGTCAGTGCGATTGCCGCGCCCGCTAAGCGGTCGGCCACCGACCTGGTGACGCTCGGCAAATCAAACGTGAAAGTGACCCGGCTGGCTTTTGGAACCGGGAGTCACGGAGGCCGCGTGCAGAGGGAGCTTGGACAGCCGGAGTTCACTCGGATCGTGCGGCATGCTTACGATCGAGGCATTCGCTTCTTTGAAACCGCGGAGAGTTACCACGGCATGCCGGAGATGTTGTCAATCGCTCTGAAAGGCATTCCGCGCGAGAGTTACCAATTGATGACGAAGTACAGCACGCCGGCATCAGGCGATCCTGCACCCAAGATCGATCAGTTCCGGAAGCAGCTCGATTCGGAATACATTGATATTCTGCTGCTGCACTGCCTGCGGCCTCCCACCTGGCAATCGGATTATCAGAGTCTGCAGGACGGAATCTCCGAAGCCAAGCATAAGAAAATCATCCTGGGGCAAGGCGCGTCCGTGCACGGACTTCCGGCGCTGCGAACTTTCCCGGGGAACGAGTGGCTGGAGATCGCGATGATTCGCATGAATCACAACGGAACCAGAATGGATACTCCGGAGACGCGCGATGTTGCCCAAAACGGCAATGTGGATGAGGTGGTCTCGCATACCAAGAAGGTTCACGCGCAGGGGATGGGCGTGATCAGCATGAAGCTATGCGGGGAGGGGCGCTTCACGGAACAGGCAGATCGGGATGCCGCTATGAAGTTCGCGATGGGATTGGGCTGCGTCGACGCGGTCACGATCGGGTTTAAGAACACCTCCGAAATCGATCAAGCCATCGATTGCATGAACCGGGCGCTCAACGCCTGATCAGTCGAACTCCGCCCACACCACGGTGTGATCGGACGCGCCTTCCGCTTTTCGAGGCTCCAGGTCTACCTCGGCTATCCGGCATCGCTCAGCTAAGGGAGCGGTGGCGAGAATGTGGTCGATCCGCCAGCCCCAGTTGTGTTCGAAGGCATTTCTGAAGTAATCCCAGTAAGTGTATTGAACACGGTCGGGATGCAGCTTCCGGAAAATGTCAATGAAGCCCCATCCGGCCGCCTCTTTGTAGGCGTTGCGCGCATCAATGTGAAAGTCCACGTCGTTGACGCGCCGATCGGGATGGTAGACATCGACCGGTTCCGGAGCCACGTTCAGGTCGCCCAGCCAGATGGCTGGTTTGTCCGGATCCAGATACTTTTCGAAGTAGCGGTTGAGCCGGCGGAACCAGTCCAGCTTGAATGCGTATTTCTCTGAAATGATGCTGTAGCCCTGCGGTACGTAAGTGTTGATGATCGGAATGCCTCCGACCACCGTTTGGAGGATACGCACATCCTCATTGTCAGACCCCGGATGCAGTCCGTGCATGACGTGTTCGGGCTCGGCGCGAGTCAGCGTGGCGACCCCGTTGTAGGCCTTCATGCCCCGATATGTGGAGTGATACCCGACCGCCTTTAGAGCCTCTACAGGGAATTCGGGATCGTGCACCTTGGTCTCCTGCAGACACATAACATCCGGCTGATTCTTGGTGAGCCAATCGGTTACCAGCGGCAAGCGGCGCCGAATCGAATTTACATTGAAGGTTGCGACTTTCATCGTCAGCGGGAGTAAGACAGCCTCACCTCCCACTCTAGACGAAATACAATGAGTTAATTCATTTTCGTAAAAGGAGTTTCCCCCTCATGTCGCGATGGGCTTTGCTGGCCGGGCTAATCACGCTGCTCTCAGTAGGTATCTGGGCACAGGATGCCCGTGGAACGATCAACGGACGAGTCTCCGACAATTCGGGATCGCCGCTCGCCGGAGCTACGGTGGATCTGCTGAATGTCGCGACCGGCTTCACGTTGAGTCTCCGCACCAACGAGAGCGGAAATTACAATGCTCCGTTTCTGCCGCCCGGAGTCTACCGGATTACGACCTCCGCCCCGGGCTTCAAACGTGCCAATCAGGCGAACGTGCAGGTCCGCATCGGCGAAACGTCTGAGGTGAATTTGCAGCTTCAGGTGGGAGACGTGAAGGAAGAGATCACAGTCACCGCGGAAACGCCGCTACTCGCAACCGCGGAAGTCTCGGTTGGTCAGGTGGTGGATAACCGGCGCGTGGAAGAGCTGCCGCTCTTCGCAGGGAATGCGATGGATCTGGTTCAACTCGCGCCGGGCACCGTGAACGGCACCGATTTACGGTTACGCAAAGCACCCTTCAACAGTGCGCCTTCGCAATTCTCCACCGACGGCAGCGGCAACAACAACAACGAGTTCACAATCGACGGGGTGACCAATTTATACTCGGACGGGACGGCTCCCCGGGTGGCCTTTTCGCCGCCGCAGAGTTCGGTGGCTGAGTTCAAGGCGATCACCACCGGATTTGATGCCACCATCGGCCACACGCTCGGAGCCGTGGTCAACGTCAGCACTAAGGGCGGCACCAATGAGCTGCACGGCGACGCCCATGAGTGGCTGCGGCACAGCATGTTTGACGCGCCCAGCATCTTCCAGAATCGCGCCGGTCAGAAGCTCGCCATCTATCAGGACAATCGCTATGGAGTAGCAGCCGGTGCGCCGTTGATCATCCCGCATCTGTACAACGGACGGAACAAGACCTTCTGGTTTTTCGCCTGGGAGGCCAACAAGTTTGGCGATCCCAACGTGGGCCAGCAGACGTCCACAGTACCGACCGCCAAGATGCGGCAGGGCGACTTCTCGGAACTGCTGGCGCTTGGTCCGCAGTACCAAATCTACGATCCCTTCTCAACCAGATCGAATGGCGCGGGAGGTTTCACGCGGACGCCCTTTTCAGGCAACGTCATTCCTTCCTCCAAGCTGGATGCGCTTGGCCTGAAGATCGCGAATACCTGGCCGCTGCCGAATCAGCCGGGCACCTCCGACTTCCGCAACAATTACTTTAGCTGGATATCCGCTTGACTCAGGTAACCGCTGCGGAACTGGTTTTCGCGCTGGTTGCTGGTTTCGGGTGAACAATCAGGTCATAGGTCACGGGATCGACGGCCACAGCCTGTTGCGCCAGTCGGAAGAAAAGCTTGCC